>JACPGN010000105.1 GCA_016182435.1 Lentisphaerota bacterium
TCAGCACGGCCACCGGCACCGGCTCGACCGTGTGATTGCGCACCGCCACCGGCGTGCGGTGGTCGGTGCCGACTATGAGCCGGTAGGGTTGACGCATTGCCTCTAAGCCCCGCCAGATGGGACCGACGACCTCGCGGTCAAAAACTTCAATCGCCTTGAGTTTGAGTTTCAGATCGCCCATGTGAGAGCATTCGTCGGGCGCTTCCACGTGGACGAACACAAAATCCTCGTGCGCGAGCGCCTGGAGCGCCGCCTTTACTTTGCCCGCAAAGTTCGTGTCCAGAAACCCGGTGGCGCCCGGCACAATTTCCGCGTTCAAGCCCGCCAGGCGGCCGATGCCGCGCACCAGGTCCACGGCGGAAACGACGCTGCCGGTCAAGCCAAACATTTCCCGGTAGGCCGGCAGGGTTGTGCGCCGACCCTGGCCCCAGAGCCAGATTTGGGTAGGCGCGGTTTTGCCGGCCTGGCGCCGCGCGGCGCTCACCGGGTGCGCGGCTAAGATCGGCTTGGAAGCCTCCATCAGGCGCACGACCTCGTCTTGCCGCGGGCCTTTGGGCAGATGAGCGCTCGCCAACTGCCCAAGCACGTCGTGGGGTCCGGTGGTCGCCAGGTCGGCGGGACCATTTTCCCAGATCAATAAATGCCGGTAGCCGGAGCTGACCTGGAATTTAAGGCCGGGGCCGCCCAATTGCGAATTCAACGCCGCAATGAGCGGCCGGGCTTCCTCAGTCGTGATATGGCCGGAGGAATGATCCTGGATCCGCTCCTGCTCCACGGCAATCAGGTTGCAGCGGAAGGCGACGTCCTTTGGGGAAAGCGCAATGCTTGCGCCGGCCGCTTCGATCGGCGCGCGGCCGGTATAGTATTTCCGGGGATCAAACCCCATGATGCTTAAGTTGGCCACGTCGCTCCCCGGCGCCAGGCCATCGGGGATGGTGTTGACCAGCCGGACTTGGCCGGCGCCGGCAATGGCGCGCAGGTTGGGAATGGCGGCCGCCTGCAAGGGGGTCTTACCGCCGAGTTCCTTCAGCGGATAATCGCCCATGCCGTCGCCAATAAGCACCGCAATCTTCATTCGTCCTCGCTTGCTTGCAGGAGCCGCTCTGCGAGCCGCCGGCTCGTGTTTCCATAACGCTATTGTTACCCGTTCTCGCGCGGCCGGTCAAACACGAATCATTTCCCGACGGCAACTGCTCAGGGCTCACCACAGAGACACAGAGACACGGAGGCGTGATCCTTTTCCTTAATCTCTTCTCGCTCCCCACAGGAGTGTTGCGCGCATCCCGATGCGCTTCGCGATCGGGATGCGCGCAACGATTGGTCGGAAGAGAACACGTGAGGAGAACCTCTTCCTCCCTGGCCGAGCTCGGGCAGGCAGTGCCTCCGTGTCTCCGTGGTGAGACTTGTCTTGTTTGGGTTGCGGGCATGCCCGTATTAGTACCTTGAACACCCGGTGCCGTCATAAATAACAAGAAAATTGTAGGAGCGCCACCCCGCCTGCCCGCAATGCTGCGCATAGCGCTGCAGGCGGGCTGGCGCGATAAGATCGCCCCGCGCTGCGCGGGGCTCCTACATTTCTTTGGGTTGCTGGCATTGCCCCGCTTTAGTACTATTCTATGAAAGGAAAGAAACAAACCCATGAATACCCGCGAACGATTCCAGGCGATCATGCGCTTCCAGCCTTTTGATCGTCTACCGCTCTTGGAGTGGGCGGTGTGGTGGGACCAGACCATCGCGCGCTGGCATCGGGAAGGATTGCCGGCCGAGCTGACCGACCGGTATGCCATTGCGCGCCACTTCGGCCAGGACATTTATAAACAGGACTGGTTTGCCGTCAGCGCCCCGGATTGCCCGTGTCCGGCCAATCATGGCGCCGGTATCATCGCGACCGAAGCCGACTATAATCGCATCCGGCCTTTGCTCTATCCGGCGCACCCGGTGAATCGTGAAAGGTGGCAGGCTTGGGCGGCGGAGCAGGCCCGGGGCGAGGTCGTGCTCTGGTTCACGCTCGAGGGTTTCTTCTGGTTCCCGCGAACATTGCTGGGGATCGAACGGCATCTCTATGCCTTCTACGACGAGCCGTTCCTCATGCATCGCATCAACACGGACCTGGCGGAGTGGATGCTCAAGGTCATTG
This sequence comes from Lentisphaerota bacterium, assembly GCA_016182435.1. The sequence continues at coordinate 2,138 of JACPGN010000105.1, forward strand.
ACCAGGTCTGCTCCATTTGCGCGCCGGACTTCATGACGTTTGCTGAAGACCTGAGTTATAACCATGGCCCCATGCTGTCGAAAGACCTGTTTGATGAATTTATGAAGCCCTATTACGAGCGGGTGATTCCCGCGCTGACATCTCGCGGCATTATTCCCATCATTGATTCCGACGGCGATGTAACCATCCCGGCGCACTGGTTTAAGGAAGTGGGCCTCGATGGCATCCTGCCCCTTGAACGGCAAGCCGGCATTGACATCGCCACGCTGCGGCAAGCGCATCCA
>JACPGN010000126.1 GCA_016182435.1 Lentisphaerota bacterium
AGTTCGGGCATTTGTCAAACCCTATATTCCGTTCACCTGGCTCTACTACGATCAGATCTTAAGGGATGCCGGGGACATTGCCTGCCTGCTGGAGATCGGTTGGGAGCATTTACCGGAAGGGATGCGCATTTTTTCGTAAGGCCCGGGTGCAGCTCAACCACAAGATGCTTTCGGAAATGGCCATCCATGATCCCAAAGGCTTCACCAGCATCGTGGGCGAAGCTAACTTGCTATTTCAAGGGCTTCGGTGCCTCGCACTCGGCTCCAAGATGCGGGCGGCATTCTCGCCCAGAATGGCGCGTTTCTGGTCCGGCGTGAGCCGGGCAAAAATCACACGGCCAAGCTGATGCGCGGGATTTATGAGCATCTGATCCGTGCCCCAGACAATTTTCTGGAGCGGCACCCGCGCAACCAGGCTTTCGAGAAAACCGCGCGGGCAGGAGGACAGGCACAGTTCGAGGTGGACATGGGGATACTCCGTGGCGGCCCGGACGTATTTCCCGGTTTCGCCCGACCCGGCATGAGCGAGAAGCCAGCGGATGCCGGGATAACGCTCAAACGCTCCCTGAAGCTGGTCAATTTCCTGGCCGGCCCACGTATGCGCGAGAATCGGCCAACGATGTTCATGGGCGAACCGGAAAATAGCGTCATAACCAGGATCGTCATAGCGCAAGCCCGGCCGTATGCCGTAACTCCAGATTTTAATGGCGCTCAGGCCGGCCTTGAAACAACGCTTCATTTCCGAAAGCAAGGTTGCCGGATAGGCCGGATTCAAGGCCATGTATCCCCGAATCCGGTTCGGGTACCGCCGAACCGCCTCGATCACCCAGTCATTGCCCAGCCGTTCAAGACCGAAGACGGCTTCAAACGCGGATGCGTAGAGCCGCGTAATGCCGAGCCGGTCCATGACGGAAATCAGGGTTTCCAGACGGGCATCGCCGAGGGGAATGGCCGGACAATGGCCGATATGGGCATGGGCATCAATGACCAGCGCACGCGTTAGCGGCCGCCCGGCCCGGCCGCACTGCGCAAAATAATCGCGGGCCGCGGACGGCGGTTTCATCGCTGCACTTCCTTCAGCAGGCGCTCCAGGTTGCCGTGCGCAATCGCCGCACGGGTTTCCCGTGAAATGTCCGCATACAGCACCCCGGCGATGGCGGCGCCGCCTTCCGCCGCGGGATAGCCCATGCCGAACACCCAGCGCAAAGGCCCGAATTGTTCGCATAGATCTTCAATGCCTCGGAAAACGGAATACGTGTGACTCAGGCACACGTACAGATGAGGATGTCGGCGCAGGAGGGGATACAGGCGGCGATTGCGGCCCAGGCGCGGCACATTCAACAGAATCAAACGCAGTTCCGGAAAGTCGGTCAGAACGCGGTCCAGATCGTCCGCCTTGATCTTGAGGTAATCCAGGAGCAATGGAACGCGACGCGCCTGAAGGATTTCATATAAGGCCCCCGAGCACCAGGGCAACAGGCTGAAGTCCTCCGCCTCGGGATCCATCCACGCCACTCGGGCGCCGGCTTTCAACATGGCCGCGACGGCCGTTTCCGGACGGAAATCCGGCTCCTGGCCGTCGGGCGTCAAAAACCAGGCGGGCATGAGGCGAGGCTGCCGGCGTGTTTCCTTCATGAGCTGCCGGTTGCCGGCCATGGGACCGCACTCCAGCGCGGCGCCATGACGAACAACCGCTTGCTGGATGCCCAGCCGCCGCATTTCGGCGAGCAGGTCGTCACGGGTTGACGCTAAATTGCCGGCCGGAACGCGCGGTCGGCCGATGAGGGGATCGCATGCCATCCATTTCATAAGCCAGATCCCACGAATCCAGAGTTTGCCGCAACTGGAAGCATAGGAATTTTCCTCCAGAGGCGGATCCTCCTTCGGTGGACAAAATTGCCACAAAGCCTGCCCAGCCGCAGGCCAGGGATGCACAAGACCTGCCCGCAGTGCTACAGCGTTGCAGGCGGGTTCACAAAATAATATTTTTTGTGCTCTGCTTGTGCCTTTTTGTGGCTAATCTTTTGTTGTAAAAGTTGCCCTGCCTTGCGGGGCCTAATTAAATGCTAAGGAATTTTAATCTGAGAAGCTGTGAAAAAATTGCGGACGACATGGAAGTCGTCCCTCCATTGTTAAATCAAGCCGTCCCGACCAGAATGAGTCGGGATGGAGGGCTTGTCCGCCTGTGGAGGGTCGGGTTACACCCTGGCCGAGCTCGGGCAGGCCCCGACCGTCTGGATTCAATTTTTTCACAGCTTCTGACCGCCGCGAATAATAACCGCGCCTCCATAGGAAACAAGGATCATCCATCCCTCGGATTTCGATATTCCGATAGTCAGTTCGGCCATGGCAGTCCGGCCTTAGGCGACCCTCCCGTCCGGCTAAGCCATTGTGCAATCAGCGCATGCGGAAACGCGAGACCCTCATCCACGTGCCAGGCGACATGACGCAAGCTCCCTCTCAT
>JACPGN010000127.1 GCA_016182435.1 Lentisphaerota bacterium
CCGGTATTTTGCTCTGCGCCGCGGGAAGCTGTTGGGCGGCCAACATCGAATCCGGCCAGTGGTTCTCGACGGATATCTCCACCAATAACCTGCGCGACGTTTACGAGTTTCAGGCGTATTCCAATGATACCGTGCTGGTGCGCGTGGCCAACGAGGACCCGTACATGCTCCACGTTCCCGATGTCCTCATCTATTACCAGAACCGCTCGACTGATCCTTATTCCAACCAGTTCACCACGGCCCTGACGCAGCAGTTCTCCATCAGCAAATTTTCGCTGGCCATCACCAACTCCGGCTGGTTCAATCTTTACTGCGACTTACCCTTAAGTCTTTACAATTATTCCAACCCAATCTCCTACAGCGTTTCCATTCTGCGCATGCCCGAGGCGCCGCTTTCTTATGCCGACTTGGATGTCGGGTTTGTGCAAAACGGCCAGTCTAAGGTTGGCATCATCAACGTGGGCGCCGACCTGGATGCCGCAACCTTTGCCGTAACCAACCGCAGCACGGTTCAGTTCCGCATGGGTCAGGATGACGTCTCCCTGGTTGCCGACATTCAGCTCTACGATCCCTCCGGCCATATCGTAACCAATGATTACCCGCCGGAATACCGTTCCGAGGTGACGGCCACCTTGACTAACCCCGGGCTTTATACCGTGGTCTTAAACGATTTCTTCAACGGCAAGGGGCAATACGCCGTTTCGGCAATTAACATAGGCGACAGCACGCTCTCGACCAATGATAGCGACCTGGGCATGATCATCAGCGGTGAAACCAAGGGCGGAACAATCAACGCGCCCGGCGACCTGGATGCGGCTTTTTTCAACGCCGCCAGCGGGGACGTTGTGCAGATCACGATGCGCGAAGTGGAAACCGACGTCAATCCGGTCATTGAGCTTTACAATCCGGATGGCGCCCGTCTGAAAAAAACCAGCGACGTCTACCAGATAAGCGCCATTATCACCAACACCCTGGTAACCAACGGCCTCTTTACGATCATCTGCAAGGACGCCGAGGACCGCAAAAATAATGTTCATTACACGCTGACCATGGAGTTCCTGGCGGGCAGTCCCAGTCTCTACAGCATTCCGGCTGTGCCCACCGGCCTTTCGGCCACGGATGGCACTTATTCCAACCGCATTGAGGTCTCCTGGAATACCGTCAGCGGGGCCAACGGCTACGACCTCTGGCGCAGTTACGGCACGAATGCGTCCATTCAGCTCGTCACCAATCTGACCACCACCCTTTACCAGGATTATGACGTCACCGTGAACGAGGTCTATTATTACAAAGCCAAAGCCCGCAACGCTTATGGCGTCAGCACCAATTACAGCAGCACCGATTCCGGGTATGCCGGCACGAGCGTGGCCGTGCCCACGCGGCGCGCCTTGCTGGTCGGCATTAACAACTATTCCCCGTCTTACGGGGCCACGCCGCTGAATGCCCCCACCAACGATGCCAACGGCATACGCAATATCTTTATGCTCGGAGACCCCTCCAATCGGTGGAGTTCCACCAACTTGACCTTGCTGCTCGACAGCCAAGCCGCGAAAGTGATGATTCAAAACGAGTTGCATTCCCTGGCCAACGACAGCGCAGCAGGCGACCTGGTGGTCTACTTCCACTCCAGTCACGGCGGTCAATCATCCGGCGGGAATCCCGCCGACACTTTTATCAGCGCCTACGACGCCAATTATACCGACGCTGAACTGGCCGGCGACCTGGCTTTGTTCCGGGCAGATACCACGGTGATCGTCATCATTGACGCCTGCAACGCCGGTGGCGCGTATCAGTTGGACGGCGCTCCGGCCGAGTGGCTCTTTGCCGAACGGGTTATGGAGCATTACCATAATATCCAGCGCGAGCGTTTCCGGCGCCTGGGCTTGGCCGTGCCCAAAGCCTTCGGCCAGAATATCGCCTTCATGGCTTCCAGCGATTACGACGAACTCAGTTGGGAAATTGATTATTACGGCTTATATACCGGCTACCTGCTTGCGGGTTGCTCACTTTCCGCGGTGGATACCAGCGGCGACGGCCAATACAGCTTTCTGGAACTGCACACTTACGCGGCGACGCAGGCCGCGGCCGTGCAACCCAGCCAGAATGCTCAGACTTATAATTCAACCCTGCTGCAGAACACCATCGCGCGCGCCGCCGGCGCCGTCGGGCTGGTGGCGACCAATGTGTTCTACTGCGATTTTGATGGCGATGGCGCTTCCGATCTGGCGACCTTCAATCCCAACACCGGTTATTGGCGAATCGCCTCGCTCAAACGCTGGCTGGTGCTGGCCTGGGATAACTTCGTTTGGGGCGGGCCGGGGTTCAAACCGATTGACGGCGATTACGACGGCGATAGCGCCTCGGATGGGGCCATTTACAATGAACAAACCGGCGAATGGCGTATCGGCTCGCTGAAAAAGGGCGCCGTAATTGTGCCATCGTTCTTTTTCGGCGGCTCCGGCAAAACCCCGGTCAGCGGCGACTATAACAACGACCGCGTTTCGGATGGCGCCCTCTATGAACAGCCGGATGGCTACTGGTATGTCATCACTTCCACCGGTACAACGCTCGTCTGGGGCGTCAGCTATTCCGGCACCGGATTCACCCCGGTTTCCGGCGACTTCGACGCTGACCGCCGCGCCGACCTGGCTATGTATCACAAAAGTTCCGGTTACTGGTATATCGGCTCACTGACCAATAGCATTATTACCTGGGGCAAACAGTGGGGCGGCACAAACCTTGTCCCGGTTTCCGGCGACTTCGATAGCGACGGCTATTCCGATCTGGCCGTGTACCACCGTATCACCGGAACCTGGTATATCTATTCCCTGCACAGCGGGGCAACAATTGTCAGCGGTGTGCAACTGGGCGGCACCGGCTATACGCCGGTCTCCGGCGACTTCAATGGCGATGGCTACTCCGATCTGGCCGTGTATCAGGAAGCCACCGGCTACTGGTTCTTCCGCACGGTCGCCGGAGAGTCCTACTCCCTGCTGATACCGGTAGGCGGACCCGGTTACATCCCGGTCTTGCCGATGTGGTGAAGCACCACGCGCAAAGGCGCGGGGCAACCTGCTGCGCCGAAGTAGCTCTGGCTACGCAGGTCGAGTCTTTGCGGAACCCTGCGAAGCCAAGGACGCCATTTATTCCTGTGGCAACCTCCGTCGCCAAGGCTATGGAGGTCAAGAGCCACAGGACTTCTTGGCGAAGAAGGGTGAAATGATCCCCATGTCTTCCGACCTCAGCTTGTTTCAGGCTGTTGTTCTGGCTGTCATTCAAGGCGCCACTGAATTTCTGCCAGTCAGCAGTTCCGGGCACCTGGTGCTCATGCGCAAGCTGTTTGGCTGGTCCGACTTGGGCGGCCTGGCTTTCGACACCGTTCTGCACGCCGGCAGTCTGACGGCCCTGCTGATTTATTTCTGGGGCACGTGGCGTGACATCGTCGCGGGGTATTTCAGTTTCCATAGCGCGGAGCGCTCCGCCGCGCGCCGGCTGCCCTGGCTGCTGATTGTCGCCACGCTGCCGGTTGTGCCAGCCGGAGCGCTGCTCAAGCCATTTCTGGAAAGCGAAGCCATGGCGCGCAACAGCATGGCTGTGGGCTTAAGCATGCTCGCCACCGCATTATTGTTCGGGCTGTGTGATTTGCGCTTCCGTCCTTCGGGCAAACCGATTGGATTCCGGGATGCCCTCCTGATCGGTCTCATGCAAATCGTGGCTTTATTGCCCGGCGCCTCCCGTTCCGGGTGGACCACCGCCGGCGGCATTCTGGCCGGCCAGGCGCGCGAGGCCGCCGTGCGTTTTGCCTTCCTGATGGCCGTGCCCGCTATCGCCGGCGCCATTGTGTTTCAAGCCCGGGACATCCTGGAGCTGGGAAGCGCTCAACTTGACGCGTTTCAAATACTGATCGCCTTCGCCGTGAGTTTCCTGGTCAGCCTGCTGGCCATTCATTTCTGCCTGGTTTATTTCCGCCGGCATTCGCTGCGCTTCTTCAGCATCTACCTGGCGCTTGTTGGTCTTTTAGCCATCGTGCTGTAGTCCCGGCGGGAGCCGTGACGCCATGAAACACGAAACGGAGATTTCATCCCCGATTTTGTCTGCGGATTCGCCGATTCGCCACTTCGCCGACGCGCCGGTTCAGTGTCCATTGGGCCTGCGCCTTATTCCGACCGATTGGACTTCCCCGCTTGATTTGGCCGTGGCTTTTGGCCGCCGGCCGCAGCGGCTGGAAGTGGACCTGGGCTGTGGTAAAGGGCGTTTTCTACTGGCCCGGGCGGCCGCCCATCCGCAAATATCATTTCTCGGATTGGACCGGCAAAGACAGCGCTTGGCCAAGGTGGAGCGCAAAGCCGAGCGCTCCGGCTTAGCCAATATCCGCGTGCTCTATTCCGAGGCCGCTTATGCCGTTACCCACCTGCTGCCGGCCAACTCGGTTGCCGCCTATTACCTTTTTTTTCCTGATCCCTGGCCGAAACGCCGGCATCACCGGCGGCGCCTCTTTGCCTGCCCTGGTCCGGCCGGGAACACCGTATTCATCGCTGCGCTCGCCGCGACGATGCTACCTCGCGGCTGCATTCATCTGGCCACTGATCACCTGGATTATTTTACGAGTATCCAGCGCCTCTTTCGCAGCGATCCGCGCTTTGTGGAAACAGAGCCATTTGTTCCCGCGCCGGAAGAACGCACGGATTTCGAGCTGATTTTCCTCCAGCAGCAAAAGCCCATCGGCCGCTGCTCATTCGCTAAAAGCTAAGATGGGTATAGCACCCTGCTTTTCCCCCCATTTTTTCCTCTTTTTCCGCCCCCGGCGGATCCGCACAGGCGGATTACCGCATTATGAGAATGCCGTTGACAAACCGTCCGGCATTTTCCATGCTGAGGGCCTTTTTTTTAAGGAGCACAATGAGCCAGGCCCTCAAAGGAAACATGTTGATTGCCCAGAGCGGCGGACCGACGGCGGTCATTAACCGCAGCCTGGTCGGCGCCATCCAGGAGGCCAAGCGGCACAAAGAAATTCAGGACATTTACGGGGCCCGGCACGGGATCAAAGGCCTGCTCGCTGAAAATATGATTAACCTGCGCCGGGAAAGCGCGGCGAACCTGGCAGCGGTCGCCGCGACGCCCTCCGCGGCGCTGGGCAGCGTGCGCAAGAAGCCTGCTCAAGAGGAATGCTGCCGGATATTCGATGTCCTGCAGAAATATAATGTCCGCTATTTATTTTACATCGGCGGCAATGATTCGGCGGAAACCACGCAGATTATCGCGGACGAGGCCATCAAGCTCAACTATGAGTTCCGTTGCTTCCATATTCCCAAGACGATTGACAACGACCTGCTGGAGAACGACCATACTCCCGGTTTCGGCAGCGCCGCCAAGTTCGTTGCCTGCGCCGTCCTGGGTAGCAGCTTAGATAATTCCGCGCTGCCCGGCGTGACGATAGACGTCATCATGGGACGGCATGCCGGTTTCCTGGCGGCGGCTTCCGCCTTGGCACGGGTTCACCCGGATGACGGCCCGCATCTCATTTACCTGCCGGAGCGGCCCTTCGACATGGCGCAATACCTGTACGATGTCAAACGGGTCTATGACCGCCTGGGCCGTTGTGTGGTGGTCGTTTCGGAGGGCATCTCCGACACGGCGGGCACGGCCATTGCCACCAAATTTACCAGTGAAACCGATGCGCACGGCAACGTCCAGCTCAGCGGCACTGGCGCCCTGGGCGATTTGCTGGCTAATGAAATTAGAAGCAAGACGCCGATTACCCGGGTGCGCGCCGACACCTTCGGCTACTTGCAGCGCTCGTTCCCGGGCCTCGTTTCCGAGACCGATGAGCGCGAGGCGCGCGCCGTGGGCGTTCTGGCGGTGCGCTGGTCGGTCGGCTCGCCGTCGCGCAGCGCTATGGCGGAGCGCGGCAGGAGCAAGTCCGGCTCAGTGGCTATCCGGCGCAAGCCGGGCAGAAAATATGCCGTCTTTTTCGAGTGCGTACCGCTCGCCGCCGTGGCCAAAGCCACCCGCCACATGCCGGAAGCCTTCATCAACAAGGAGGGCAATGATGTGACTCAGGCTTTCCTTGACTACGTCCGGCCGATTGTCGGCCCCTTGCCGAAAGTCGCGCGGCTTAGAGGCGTGCGTGTGCCCCGCCTCGGCTGATAATAAGTAGAGACCACTCGCCATGCCCGCCGAACCGGAAACCGTACGGTTCATGATGGACCACATGGTGATCAAGCTGGGGAAATACCTGCGCATCCTGGGGTATGACGCCGTGTGGGACAAGCTCCTGCGCACCCACGCGCTCATTGCCCGCGCTAACGCCGAAGGGCGGGTGTTCATCACGCGCAACACGCATCTCAAGGACCAGTTTCCGCGGGCGCAGCGCGCCGTGCTCCTGACCGAGACCGAGCCTGTTCTTCAACTCTCTCGCCTGGTGGCCGAATTGAATCTGGACACGCGCTCGGGCCTGTTCTCGAAATGCATCCGTTGCAACGTGCGCCTGGAAATGGTGGCTGATCCCGCCGCAATCTGGGACCGGGTGCATCCCAACGTCTTTGCCCGGCATAAGCGGTTTTTCACCTGCCCGGTCTGCCGGACCGTCTTCTGGCGCGGCAGCCACGTCCGCAACACCTGCCGGAAATTGTTCGGGGAGGCGGCCCCGGCCGATATCATTTAACGTCTTAGCCTGTGCGTTTGGCGTGACGACGCGACAATATGCACAAGGCTTTGGTTGGGCTATTTCTTGTCGAAGTTAGGGCTATACATCCTGGATAAGTCTGTTTCCTCGGCGTATTTCCGCATGACTTCTTCGTAGTGCCCGTGATTCCAAACCGGTGGATGCGTCTTTCGATATTCAACTACAGAGGGAAAATCCCTCTGGAAACAAACCGTCATATATGTGTCCCCCCATAAATAATCGGGAAACCTCCAACGGAGAGACAATCTGTTGACCAAGTAGTCGTTAGCAACAGGCAGCAGACAGTCAATTTCGTGCTCAAGCATATGAACAACCCATTTATATTGATTTGAGTTCACCTCTACCGCATTACTACTACGCAGTAGCTTCAGAATTCGAACATTCTCGGCTGTTGCTACGGATGATCGGCGAAGTTCTTCCATAATCCATCCTGTGCCGTGGGAGTAATCCATCGCTCTGATAAGTATGAATGCAAAGACAACCAAGCAAAAATATTGCGTGATAAGCGAAGACCTGAGCCATGTCCACCTGATCTGTTCCAAAATCATCACTATGAGTGTTGATAAGAAGACGAAAAACGTCACAGTGAACAAAGTGGGGTTCCTTAATCGATGGATATTTATACCTGTAAACCCGCTCAGTCCAGAAATAAATTCGGCCCAAAGAAACATCGCCCCAACTATGAATACTCCCAAAAAACGAAGCACCCCCAATAGGCCCGTATAATCTCCAAGTCCCGCACGAAGGCGACGAGGCAGTACGATGAGAAATATTCCCAGTATAATTCCTGCAATAAAAAGAACCCAACTCATCGCATCCATTGTTTACCTCCAAGTTTCTCTATATGAGCGAGAGCCAAACGCCCGGCATTCCGTTCTCTTTCCCTTCTGGTCAACAGCGTCGTTTCCAGATTTCAACAATTGTTGAAGTGTTGAAACATTCCCGAAACTTCGGCGATGTCCTCAAGACTTCGCATCAAAGGCGAAGCATTGAAACTCCTTCTTTCCATCTCGATCGGCTCGCGTCAGCGTGCAAAGAATCTCTTCGTCTGGATCGTCGTCTTTCCTACAAGAGACGCACAAACTCGGTTTCACGATCAGGTCAGGATTGATCTCCGTCCCGTCGTCCCGGAAGAATCCCGATTTCGGCTCTCCGTTCATTTCCTGTCTCCTGTCCGAGTGGGCTAACTTGCAAAAAATGGCGCAGCTATTTTTTGCCAAGTTCTGCCCGTGGTTCGGCTTCTTGGTCTCGTCGGAGCACATCCTGCGCTCCATGCAAAACGGCAAGGACATCAATCTGGTCAGGCTTAAGGTGGTAGATAATACGATACGGACCCTCGATCACTTCCCGAATCTGGTCCGTCTCGTACTCTGGGACTCTACGGCCGGAGAGCGGGAAGTCCGCAATCTGCTGTGAGCGGTGGGTGAGGCGATCGACCATGCGCTGCGCATACTCAGGGGAATCTTTAGCAATGTAGGCATAAATCGCATCAAGATGATCCTCGGCCGTGTTTGTCCAGTGGACTTTCATTCGGGCAGGCCGTATTTCTTCCGGACATCCCGAACGTCCTTGGTGCGGCCAGCCTTGCTGTCGGCAAGGCCCTGTTCGATTACTTCACGAACGTATATTTCGTGCATAAGATCATCCCACGAGGAGTCTTCGGGCATTTTGTCGACAAGCTTGTGAGCTTGGTCTCTGGTCATTGTGGTCGGCATATTTTTCCTCCAATAGATTTAGCTAAAATATATCAGCCATTTGTTGAGAAATCAATATCGGAAAGCCGATTGGGTTTTCCTCTTTGTCACAAATGAAATTGGTATTGAACAGATATTACTTTATCACCGTCAGCGGATGTTAATACGTTTGGATTGATCGACCGCTCTTCTTCTATGGAGTAATGCCAGGGAAGAAACAAAGAACTCGAAAGAATGGCTGCCGCTATAATTAATAACCTCAACGGTTCGTTCGGCTTTGATCCCGACGAGCGCCATGCGTTTGGGCGGATATGTCACGCCGAGCAGATCGAATGCTGGCATTAGCCTTGTGCGGACGACATCGCCATACTGTGCAACGCGGCTGGCGACGGTATACCTTCCCTTGAGGATTTGAAGCGCTGCGACGACGGGCCGTTGCAGCCGCGCCCTGAAGGGAATGGCGCAAACAGCGGCCACCAGCAATGCCAGCAGAATATGGATTCTCCTGATTCTCATTTTTTATCACTGGCACAACGTCAGCGCTCTGGCTGAGGCGCGTCTTCCGCGCCGATAGCCTCCGACGCTTGGTTCGCCACTGCTCTCTCTGTTCCCAGGACCTGTCCATCCGGAAGCAGAATGA
>JACPGN010000112.1 GCA_016182435.1 Lentisphaerota bacterium
AGTTTGTAGCCGCGCCCGCCCGCCTGCAACGCTGTGCGTAGCACTGCGGGCAGGTGAGGGCGTGGATTCCTCCGGCGGCCACGGCGTCACCGCCGCGGCTACGACGGCAGAAAATGCCTTCATGCTATGAAGGCCTAAAGTCAACAACCTGCGAGATTGTGATTATGGCCATGACCAACTGCTCAGCGACGTATCGTTTAAATACTCTGTTTTCAGGCCTGATCGCCGCCGGGCTACTGGGCGCCAGCGCTCTGGCGGCAGCCGCCGATGATACCGGCATTGCCCTTTTGCGCAAGATGTCGAAGGGTTTTTCCTCGGTAGCGCAAAAGGCAACTCCGGCTGTGGTCTTTATTAAGGTCGAAAAGATGGTTTCGGCCGCGCCAGGTGGCCAGGGCTTCTATTTCCACGAGGGACCCTTCGGCTCCTACGATGATCTGCTGGACTTCTTCTCCCGCGGGGCGCCGCCGCTGCAGCGCCGGCCATACCAGTTCCTGCAAATGGGCCAGGGCACCGGCTTTATCATCAGCAAGGACGGCTATATTCTGACCAATAACCACATCGTGGGCGACGCCGACAAAATTCTGGTCAAGCTGAATGACGGCCGCGAGTTCCAGGCGCGGAAAATCGGCGGCGATCCGCATTCGGAAGTGGCGGTGATCAAGATTGAGGGGGCAAATCTGCCGGTTATTGCCTTCGGTAATTCCGACGACCTTGAAATTGGCGAATGGGTTATCGCCATCGGCAACCCCTTCGGCCTCTCGGAGACGTTGACGGCCGGCATTGTCAGCGCCAAGAGCCGCCACAACATCGGCATAACCGATTATGAGGATTTCATCCAGACCGACGCGGCCATTAACCCCGGCAATTCCGGCGGCCCGCTGCTGAATATTGACGGCAAGGTCATTGGCATTAACACCGCCATCTTCAGCCAGACCGGCGGCTCGCTCGGGATCGGCTTTGCCATTCCGATCAATATGGCCATTACGATTAAGGACCAGTTGATCAAGACTGGGAAAGTCACGCGCGGCTACCTGGGAGTCATTGTCCAGGAATTAACCACCGACCTGGCTCAATCTTTCGGCTTATCGCGTAGCCAGGGTTTATTAGTGACGGAAGTCGGCAGGGATTCGCCGGCGGAAAAGGCGGGAATCAAACCCGGCGACATTCTGCTGGAAATGGACGGCCGGCCCCTGACTACGGCCAGCAGCTTTCGCAACGAGTTTGCGCTCCTTGCGTTGGGCAAGGAAATCACGCTGAAGGTATTGCGCGATAAAAAGATTCAGACCATAAAGATGACGGTTGTACCCCAGCCTGATTCCACCGGTGCGTCGGCCAGTTTGGCCGGCAGCATCCTTGAAAAACTCGGTATTACCGTGGAAAACCTGACGAAGGAGTATATCCGGCGTTTTGGTTATCAGGCCGGCTCAGGCGTAATTGTCACCGAGCTTAAGTTGGGCAGCCCGGCGCAGCGCGCCGGGCTTGAGCCGGGCGACTTGATTGCGGGAGTTAATCGTCAGAGCGTAACGAGCGTGGAAGAGCTTCAAAACGCCTTGGAGGCGGCCGCGGCCAAGCCCGGGGCAATTCTACTCCTGGTCAAGGATCAGCGCACTTCGCGCTTTATCGCCATCCGCTTGAAATAGTGACTGAGCACGTGTGAAAAATTGAACCCAGACGGTCGGGGTGGAACCCGTCCCTCCAGCTATGGAGGGACGACTTCCACGTCGTCCATAAATACATATACTGCCATGCCGATTGACACCAAAGATCTGATGAAGCAGGTGCGCCGGATCAAGGTCGTTACCGCCAAGCTCGTGGACGAGCACGTCTCCGGCGAGTACCACTCGGTCTTCAAAGGGCGGGGCATGGAGTTCGATGAAGTGCGCGAATATGTGCCCGGCGATGACGTGCGCGCCATTGACTGGAACGTGACGGCCCGCATGGGCCATCCCTACGTCAAACGCTTCTGCGAAGAGCGGGAACTGACCATTGTCTTCCTCGTAGATATTTCCGGCTCAATGATCTTCGGCTCCGGCCTACGCTCCAAGGCCGAGGTGGCCGCCGAGCTGACCAGTCTCCTGGCCCTCTCGGCCATTAAAAACCAGGACAAGGTCGGCCTGATCCTGTTCTCCGACCGGATTGAGCGCTATATCCCGCCGCGCAAGGGCCGCACCGCCGCCATGCGCCTGGTGCGCGAAGTGCTGGCCGCCGAGGAAACCCGCCGCGAAACCGACCTGCGCGCGGCGCTGCAGTTCCTGAACAAGGTCCAGAAACACCGCGCGGTGGTGTTCCTGATTTCCGATTTCATGACGGCCGGATATGAAAATGAGCTGCGCGTCACCGCGCGCCACCATGACCTGATCGCCTGCCCGATCGCCGATCCCCGCGAACTTTGCCTGCCTGACGCCGGGCTGCTGGAAGTTCTCAACCCGGAAACGGGCGAACTCCTGCTGGTGGATACCCGTTGCCGCCGG
>JACPGN010000113.1 GCA_016182435.1 Lentisphaerota bacterium
GCGCTTTTCAGACTTTCGCGCAACGTTATCCCGATTCGACCTGGGCGCCGGAGGCGCTGTTCTGGCTGAGCGAATATGAATACAATTCCGGCCATTATGCCCGGGCGGAAAACGGGTTCCTGACCGCCAAACAGCGCTACCCCAAAGCGGCGCTTGCCGATGCGGCCGTGTTCTGGGCGGGCCGCTGCGCCATGCTGCAGAACGAGTTCCGGCGCGCCAATAATTATTTCGCCTTGCTGATCAAGGAATATCCGGGGAGCCATAGGCGAGCCGAAGCCCGCTACTACCAGGCGGCCGCGCTGTGCGAATTGGGCGAATTTGCCGCGGCCATTCTGATCTTTGACGACTTGATCAAGCAGTTCCCTGACCACGAGTTGAGCGCCACGGCTTTCTTCCGCAAGGGTGATTGCCAATTTACCCTCGGCAACGAAGACCCTAAACGCTATGCTGAAGCCTTGGCCACATACCAGGCCGTGCTTGACCGGCCGGAGGTTACCCTGCCGGCGCGGCTGCAGGCCGAATACAAAATCGGCCGCTGCCTGGAAAAAACCGGCCGGGTCGAGGAGGCCTTTGAGCGCTACGTGAACGCTGTGTATCTGTATTACAAAATACCCGATGCTCGGCCGGAGGACACGGTCTGGTTCACCCGCGCGGCCTTCCAGGCGGCGGAGCTGAAGGAAGCGGAAAAAAGCTGGCGCAAGGCCGCCGCCATCTACCAGCGGGTTGCGGACGCGGATGTGCCCTCCGGCGCCGAAGCCTCCGCCCGCATCGCGCGCTTGCGCGCGGAGCACTGGCTTAATTTTTATTGATGGATAATTAGTACCTCAATCACGAGGAACTGCCATGAAAACCAAGAATGTTTCCGCCTGAAGCGGACCCGCAGAGGAGGGAACCACGGATGGCACGGCCTGCCCGAGCGTCGGCCAGGGATAACACTGATTGTTGACGGCCGCCCGGCGGCCGTCAACGGTCTGACTATCCGTGACATCAGTGTAATCAGTGGTTGATTTTTGGGTTGCGGGCATAGCCCGCATTGGTGAAAGGAAACTGATTATGTTCATGCTCATGCAACAGGGCGGGGTGATCACCTGGCTGCTCCTGGCCGGTGGGGCCATTGCCCTGGTCGTTTTCCTGGAACGCTTCTTCCACGTGCATCGGGCCAAGATCAAGACCGATGACTTTATCAAGGGCATTTGCAACATTCTCCGGCGGGGCAACATTGCCGAAGCCGTCAGCATCTGCGATGACACTCCCGGTCCCACGGCTTATATCGTGCGCGCCGCCATTCTGCATCACGACCAGGGCCGGGAATTGATTACGCGGGCAATTGATGCGGCGGCCCTCACGGAAATCGCGCGGATGGAAAAGAATCTCGGCGTATTGGCCACCATCGCCCAGATCGCGCCGCTCATGGGCGTCCTCGGCACGGTGCTGGGTATGATTCAAACGCTCGTGGTAATCCAGCAGCGCGCGCCTTTAGTCCAGATCGGCGACGTGGCCGCCGGACTGTGGCCGGCCCTCTTGACCACGGCAGTTGGACTGGTGGTGGCCATGTTCAGTTACGGCGGTTATAACCTGCTGGTGTCCAAGGTGGATGCCATCGTGCTCGATATGGAGCGCGCGGCGGGTGAAATCCTGGGCTTTTTAACCACCGAACAAGGAAAAATATCTTGAACGCAAGCGTTGAGCACTCCGGCATTCGCTGGCGGCGCTATCGGCCCCGGCTGAGGGTGTTTTCTAACCCGTGGGGCCTTGTGCCCCTGGTTAATCTGGCGTTCCTGATCATGCTCTTTATGCTTTTACATGCCTCTTTTGTGCGGCAACCAGCTTACCAGGTGCAATTGCCCTCCGCCGCGTTTTTGAGCGGCGCCCCGTATGAAGTTATGGTGGTGACCCTGACCCAGGAGGGCCTGCTTTTTTTTGATGATGAACGCCTGACGCTCGATGACCTGGCCCTGGCGCTTAAAAAGGCCGCGCGCGAGCGGAAGACCAGCGCCATCATGATTGAGGCCGATGTCCGCGTGGCTTACGGCGTCATTGCCCGAGTCATGAATATGGCCGCGGCTTCCGGTATTAAGCAAATTGACCTGGCCACCCGGCCATCCTTTGGCGAAGAGGTAATGCCATGAGCGCGCGCGCTTCCCAGGCTTGGTCGTGCCACGGCGTAGCCTTCGGCGGAGCTTGGCGCGACCGCGGATTGGCCATTGCGCTTATGCTGGCTTTTGTCGCGCTGCTGGCAGGCTTCTCCGCGCCTAAGTCCGCGCCTCTCGCGCCGCGGCTGCCCATTCCGCCCTTGATTACTTATCGCCACCCCGCGCTGATGAGCGCTGACTGCGCCGAATATTACGACGAATGGAATGCCGCGCATTCGCCGGCGCTGTTTGCGCTTTCCGCGGCCATTATGCTGCCGGCAGCCTCCACCTTAGGCGGATCCGCCAAAGGCGGAAAGCGCGCCGAAGCCACTACGCTTACTCCGCCCCTCGATCCGGGCTATCCATTTAGGCTTTCCTTCGATAGACGCGCGACCGAAGATGACGGGCAGCTTCCCCTGTTAATCGCGCCGCGGGATCCGGCCATGCGCCGGACCATCGTGCCGCCGCGATCCACTGCCGGAACTGCTCTGGCCGCGCAACGCAAGCCGTTGACGCCGCCCTTCTATCGGCTGGACTTAGCCGGCGATTTGCGCGGACGCTCGGTGGATATTTCGCCCATGTTCGCGCTCGAAGAACCCGCGGAAGCATGGTCGTTCAGCGCGGTTTTGCGCTATGATAAGGCAGGACAAGTGCAACACGCCCTGCTGGAATCAGCCGAGCTCCCCCTGGCCGACCCGAGTCGTCTCGGGCAGGCTGGCCGGGCTTGGGCAGGCGAGCCGTCCTTGCGCGCTGAAGTCGTCCGGCGCCTGTATCAATGCCGGATACAGCCCTCGGGCACAGCGGGCGAAGGGCGCCTGACGCTATACGGTCCCGGACGCTCCTCCCGGCCTTAGTGCCTGAAACTATTTGACCCGTATTTGAAACGATTCTGAAACGGTTTGAAACGGGTCCGCCTGTACGGAAAGCAACTCCTTTTAGACAGCACGCCCTCGAAGACCACGATGTTCACCTGCTGAATGTCAGCGACCTGTAAAAATCGAGCCAGGGACCGGGAGTTGGCCCCAGACTATTGTGCCGGGTACGCCATTCGTGGATTTATCGGTCCCAGCAAGCAGGCCATTGGTCACAGTCGCCGTTCCGGAGAACCCCCAATACATGCTCCATACGGCGATCCGGCCGCCCCCGCCACCACCAGAGCCATTACTCGGCACAGCGCCAACCAAGGCATTACCGCCAGCGGCGATCAGCAATGCGTCTGTGCCGCCGCCAAACAAACGGCACCTGACGTAAATCGAACCGCCTGATCCGCCGCCGCCATAAGTACCCGATGCATCAGAAGCGTCTGCCGCAAGCGTGCCGTTAAGTGTAACGTTGACCGCCTCAATCCGGATCGCTCCGCCACCCGCTCCCCCGCTGCTGTAATCGGTTGAATACCGCGCGCCGCCACTGCCGGGGTCAATAGGCGCATTACTGGAACCATAAGTGGGGCCGACGGAGCCTAAATAGCCACCGCCACCTTTTCCACCGTACCCCGCACCACAGGCCGAATTCGCAATCGGCGCCGGCGCCCCCGGTCCTTGCCAACCCTTATAGCCCCTTATGGCAATGGCCTTGGTCGAAGCAGTGTATGTGGATTCAGCGTTGAACCCGGCATTGGTTGAAATCAGCAGATCTTTCATGTAAAACAGCGTTGAACCGCCGTTCGTTGGATTCGAATGGGAATAAATCCAGGAGCCGGACGACAGGGATACGTCGCCGGTGATGGTGACAAGCGCCCCGTAGTCCGGCCGAGTTGCGTTGGTTTCGCCGCTGTACACCCAAAGACAACCGTTATTGGTCAAAATCAATTCGCCCCCGACATTAAAGACCGAAAGCGCCATCTGTCCGGTAGGGCCGCCAACCGCGTACACCCAGGTGGGACCGCCGAGTCCCAGCTTCCCGCCGTTAAGGTTCACATTCCGGCCAACGGTGACACTGTTCGTCACGGTTCCACTACCAATGCGCCCCAGCGTCAGGCCCGATGTGCTCATCGTCCCGCTTCCGATCACGAGGTTGGAGACTACGCTCAGACTAAACCCTTCTCCGTCGCCAAGGGCCACTTCGCCGTTGGTCAAGGTGAGATTGGTCACGGACCATGACGTAAAATTCGGGATGATGATCCGCCCGTTCAGAATCCGCGGCATGGTCTCGGAAATAAAAGTTGTATCCGAGAAATAGAGCGTGCCGATCTCCGCTTTAAATATTGAAGGACCTGTGCCGGCGGCGGCTGCAAAGCGCACACCCGTGCCGGCAGTAATGTTGGTATAAATAACTGCGATCCGACCGCCTGCGCCTCCGCCGCCCTTGCCTGAAGAGCCGGAATAACCAGTGCCGCCCGCGGCGGTCAGCAACCCGGTTGTGCTCCCACCGAATGTTACCGCCGTTAAAAAGATCGAGCCGCCGGAACCACCACCCGCGTAATCCGTGCCCGTGTAGCTACCGCCATCGGCTGTAATAGTTCCGTCAATAGTCGCCGTGCCGGCAGCAATGCGAATGACCCCGCCACCGGCCCCGCCTTGAATTCCACTGCCCCCGCTTCCCGGGGCGTCCGGCGCATTAGTCGAGCCGTAAGGATACCCCCCCAGTTGCCAAGTCGTGATCGGACCATCACTGATGTTGGCGCCAAATCCGCCATGTCCGGCCCCCGGGCCGAGCGAGCCGGTACCCGCGCGGGTCACCCCGGGACCTGTGCTTTTCAGGTACCCGCGCTCCTTGACATTAATTTGCCCGCCGGCATTCAAGATAAAATTGGTGGCTACGATCCATACCCGGTTTGACATGACCGTGTTGGTGAACGGGCCCGCGCAGGTTACCACCGCGCCGGTGGCGACAGTCACGTTGGTGGCGTTCAAGGCCGTGTCCCAATTGGAGAAAATCAGCGTGGCCTTGTTGCTAATGAGGAGCGAGCTTAATGGATAAGTGGAGTTGGTCAGGAGAACGCCAACACCGATATTGGTAATCACCACATCGTCAGCATTGGTCGGCCACGTACCACTGCTCCAGTTAGTTTCCGTGAACCAGTCGTTGGTGCCGCCTGCCGGCAGCCAGCTAACCGTGGCCGCCTTGGCCGACGGCAGTGAGAGAACTACCACCAGCACCAAGCCCAATAAGCCCCGTCGTATTGATCGAGTAAGGTCCATAAAAGACTATAATATTATTAACTTTTACCAGCCCGGGCAGCAAGAAAATAATTTTTGTTGTTTTTTTGGGGGCGCTCCAAAGGCCAACCCTACGCCAGATCGGGATTGACCGGCCAAACCACTGACGTTATGCTGCCAACAAAAAAACTCATCTGATTATAAAGCGCGCCATGTGAAATGGCGCGACACGAGGTCGCGCCCTACGTAGGGCCTCAGCTTGCTGAGGCCATTGGGATAGATTCCCTGCGTAACCGACCCATTCCGAAAGAATTGCTCATGGGGATAGAGCACATGCCCATCCTGGGAATTGACATTGGCGGGACTAAGACCTCGGTCTGCATAGGAAACGAACGCGGGGAGATCGTAGCTAGCGACCGGATGCCGTCCGGCCGCGGCGAAAGTGTTGAACAGTATGGTCACGACCTGGCGCAGCTCTGCGCCACAATCATGGAGCGGGGAAAAATCGCGCGCTCGGCGCTAAAGGCCGTGGGCATTTCCGCGCCCGGCCCGCTGGATGTTAAGCGCGGTGTTCTGATCGCCCCACCCAATAATCCCGGCTGGCGCAATGTCCCCATTGTGCAAATGGCACAGGATATTCTCAAAGTTCCCGTTTTCTTCAATAATGACGCCAACGCCTGCGCCTTGGCTGAGTATCTTTTCGGAACGTACCGCGGCGCCCCCGACCTCGTCTACCTTACCTTCAGCACCGGGATGGGCGGTGGGATCATCGCTAACGGCCGGCTGCTCCAGGGGGTAACCGATACCGGCGGTGAGGTCGGGCACCAGATCATTGCGCGGGATGGCCCCCTCTGCGGCTGCGGGCAGCGCGGCTGCTGGGAAGCGTTTGTCGGTGGCCGGCGCGTGGCTGAGCGCATCCGCGAGAAGATTCGGACCGGGTCAATTAAAACCGCGCTCCTGGACAAGGCCGGCGGCAATCTGGAAGCCATCAATATGGAGCTCCTCGCCGCCGCGGCCCGCGAAGGCGACCCGTTTGCCGTGGCCGAATGGGACGAACTGACCGAACGGCTTGCCCAGGGGATTGGCAATCTGATCATGATCCTCAATCCCCAGGTTGTGCTGCTGGGAACCATCGCCATTCATCTTGGTGAATTCGTTATGGCGCCGCTCCGGGAGAAACTGCGCAAGTATGCCTGGAGCTGGCCGCTGGAGGCGTGCCAGGTGGTGCCGAGCACCCTCGGCGCCAACATCGGTGATTATTCGGCCCTGGCCGTTGCGCTTACGGGGTTGCGCTGAGGACAGCTTGAATAGTAATTGGTCAGAAGCTGTGAAAAAATTGCATCCAGACGGTCGGGGCCTGCCCGAGCTCGGCCAGGGTGGAACCCGCCTGCCCGAGCGTCGGCCAGGGACCCTCCACAGGCGGGCAAGCCCTCCATCCCGACTCATTCTGGTCGGGACTGTTTGCTTTCACCAATGGCTCGCCATCCCGCGCGGCGCGGGATAAACGCGCTTGCCACGCTCTTGGCGTGGCCACGAGTGGAGGGACGACTTCCCCGCCTGCAGCGCCTGTGGCGCAGCCACTGCGGGCAGGCATGTCGTCCGCAATTTTTTCACACGTTCTCAGTTGTTAGGGGAGCTTCGGCGAATTGGAAGGATCAGCTACGAATACCAAACTGACCATTGGACTAACCGGCATTTCCTTCAAGCCGTTCTGGGGATTCACCCAAGCAGAGTATTGCCGGCGCAAGGCCCAGATGAAGAAGCTCGCCGCCGGCGCGCTGCGCGCCGCGCTGGTGGCCACTCCGGCAACGTTCGAAGACGCTCTGGGCGCGCTGGCCGCGGCCCGGGTTATGAATACGACCGATCTGGCTGTGCTCGACGTAGCCACTTTCCCGGAAGGCAAAGCGGCACTTTCTTTTTTTGATGCCTTGAAACGCCCGCTGGTCCTCTGGTCGCGCGACGAATCGGTGCATGGCGCCCACATCGGCCACAATAGTTTCTGCGGCGCCAATTTCCTCTCCGGCAATCTCGCCTTGCGCGGAACGCGTTTCCGCGCCATGCACGGCGAATTGAATAATCCGCAGGTCGTGGCCAGGCTTCGCACCGCCGCGCAGCTCATCGGCGCGGCCAAGGCCTCGGCCGGCGCAGTCATCGGCTTGTTCGGCGAAGGGATCGTGCCGAAGTTCCACGATATAGATGTTTCGGAAAAAGATCGCGCCGAACTCGTTCACCGCTACGGGATTACCTTTAAAAACATTCCCATCAAGCACCTGCTGGAGCGCGCGGTCTGGTACGACGAAGCCTTCATGGCGCGCGCCGCACAGTCATTGGCCCGGCGCTTCAGCCGCGTAGAGGTCCCTGGCGCCGCCCTGGTCAAACAAGCGCGGCTCCTTCAAGCGATCCGCGACTTTACCCGCCAAGGCGCCTTTGCCGCCATTGCCATCCGCTGCTGGCCGGAGCTGCCGCGTCGGTATGGCGCCTGGCCGTGCCCGGCCATTAGCGTGCTCAATGACTTAGGTGTACCCGCCGCCTGCGAGGGCGATCCCGGCGGCGCTTTGGATATGCTCCTTGCTTCCAAACTTGCCCAAACCCCTTCAACGCTTCTCGATATCGTGGATTGGGACGACCGCAAGGACACTTTGGCCATTTGGCATTGCGGTCCTACGGGAAGCTCGTGGGCCGATCGCGGAACCCGGCTCAGGCCGCATAATGTGGATGGCCGGACGGACCAAGGCCGGCCGGAGCTGGGCCTGCCCGGCATCGTGGACATGGACTTTACCCCGGGAAAAGTCACCATTTTCCGCACACTCGGCGCGCTGGATGACGAGTTTGCCATCGAAGGCCAAATCGTTCGGGCGCCGCAACGGCATATCTGCGGCAGTTTCGGCACAGTGGCCAGGGCCACGGCTTATGGGCGCTGCGTGCGCATGACGGATCTGCGCGCCACAATTTTCACGCGGGCGCTGCCCCACCATTACACAGCCGCACGAGGACATTTGTTCGCCTGAACTGGGATACAGGAGCTAAACTTTGCCGAATCACATCACGCTACGCGATTTTGTCGCAAAATTAGAGAAGGCCGGGCGCTCCTGTACGCTGCTTGGCGTTGGACCGGTCTCGGAAGTTGTCGTGCGCGCCACCTTCCAGGCCTGTGTCCGGCACAACTGTCCGCCGATCTTCGTTGCCTCGCGCAACCAGGTGGATCTCAAGGAGCTGGGCCATGGCTACCTGATGGGCGGGATGGATCAGCAAACCTTTGTGGCCTTCCTCAAGCGCGTCGCGGCCCAGACCCGTTACCGCGGAGCGGTCTATATCTGCCGCGACCACGGAGGACCCTGGCAAAGAAACATTGAGCTTAATAAAAAATATTCCGTGGCACGCGCCATGGCGATTGCCCGGCGTTCATTCCGGGCCGATATCGAAGCCGGATTCAATTACCTGCACATTGATCCGACCAAATGTCCGCATCCTTATACCCAGGACCAGCTCGTGCAATGGACCGTGGATTTGCTTGCCTATTGCGAGAGCGTCCGCAAACAACTGGCCCTGGGAAAAATTGATTACGAAGTGGGCACCGAAGATATCAGGGGCGGCTTGACCACGGCTAAAACTTATGAGTCGTTCCTGAAAAAAATTACCGCTCGGCTGACCAGCGCGAATCTTCCCTTGCCTACGTGCGTAGTCGGGCAGACC
>JACPGN010000117.1 GCA_016182435.1 Lentisphaerota bacterium
GCGGGCGACACCGTGGCCGACGTGCTCTCTTACGTGGAGTATGATCCGCGCGACATGATCAACCAGGTGCGCGTCATGGCCGAACAGGCCGTGCGCGACAATCGCATCACCGCCACGGAACGCCGCGATATCATGTCGGCCTACGAGACCGGCATGCGCGGCTACACCTATTTCGAAAGCTGACCGCCGCCTGAAAATGGGAAATGGAAACTTGAAAATCGAAAATCGAAAATCCCTTCATTTCCTGTCAGACGATCCCGTTGGCGCCCGGAACAAGCGCGCGCCTTATGCCGTTTTGCCCGTGCCCTATGAACGGACGGTGAGCTTCGGCCGCGGCACGGCCCGCGCGCCCGCGGCCATCCTCAAGGCCAGCAGGCATATCGAGGCATTTGACGAAGAATTGCTCCAGCCGCTTGGCCTGCGGGTTCAGACTCTTAGAGCCATTCCCTGCCAACGGGGCCGCGACGAGCAGGTCCTGGAGAATATCCGCCGCTGTGCCGCCGCCGTATTGCAACGGGGACAGTTTCTGATGACCTTGGGCGGCGAACATACCATTACGCTTCCGCTGGTAAGGGCCGCGCGCGCCGTTTATGGAGAGCTGACGGTTCTGCATTGCGACGCCCATCTTGATCTGCGCGACAACTTTACCAATACGCGCCTCTCGCATGGCTGCGTCATGCGCCGCGTGCTGGAATTGGGAGTGCCCATTGTTTCGGTCGGCATTCGCAGTGTCTGCGCCGAGGAATATCGGCTGATCCAGCGGCGGCGCTTGAGCGTATTCTGGGCGCGCGCTATTCTGCAAGCCCGATCAGCGGCCTGGATGGACTCGGTGCTCGCGCGGCTGGGCAAACGAGTCTACCTCACGATTGACGCCGACTGTCTCGATCCGTCGGTGATGCCCGGAACCGGCACGCCCGAGCCGGGCGGCCTTTCCTGGTACGTCCTCACCAAGCTGTTGCGGCGCGTGTGCGCCGCGCGCAAGGTGGTGGCGGCCGACCTGGTGGAAGTGGCGCCCATCCCCGGCACGGGGGTCTGCGAATATACCGCCGCGCGGCTGGCAACCAAAGTAATGCTCTATCACCGGGCGGGGAAATAGGGCGCGCCAGAAGTGAAGCAAACGTCGAACATTCAACGCCCAACGCCGAATTAAAAACAACGTAACCCGTCAGTCTTGTGGGTAAGTTGTGGACATCAACGCTGTCATTCCCGCCCCGTGTCAAAGCACGGGATAAACTCCAGCGGGAATCCAGCATTGCCTGCCCGGCCACAGGCCAGGGATTTTTCTGGATTCCCGATCAGGTCGGGAATGACAATCAGCTCTCAAGACTGAGGCATTAAAAACAAAAACAAGATTAACGCAGGCACGTTGGCACAAAGCGTTGAGTTGTCGCTTGCTGCCGAAGGGAGCAACGGAAAAGGTCAACGAGGATCCGCTGATGCTGAATATTCGATGTTGGATGTTCAATGTTGGGCGTTCGATGTTTGCTTTATGTGGTTTTACCCTGCCCGTTCTATTCCTCGCGCTTCTGCTCACCGGTTGCGCCCCGGTGCTGCGGGAGGCCGGCGGCGTGCGGATCACGGGCGATATCGTCCAGGGCGATAAGGAACGCCGCATCAAGATCACCACCCGCGACGCGCAACGCATCCTCGAGATCGCCCGCACCGATCCCGATGCCGAGGTGCGCGCGGCGGCGGTTGGCCGCTTGAGCGCCGCGACCGACCTGATGGCCATTGCCGAGGCTGACCCCGACGCGACCGTGCGCGTGGCTGCGGTCCGCCGCCTGCGCGACCGGGAGATGCTCTTGCATCTGATCGAGACCAACACGGAGCCGCTGGCGCGCCTGACGGCTCTGGAATTTGTCCGGGATCAGCCCACGCTCCATGCCATCGCCACGGCCAACAGCGACACCATGATCCGCAAGGCGGCGGTGGAACGGATCAACCGGAACGACCTGCTGTTCGCCATTGCCATGACCAATACGGAATCGTTTGTGCGCATTTCGGCCGCCAGCCGCATAACCGATCAGAATCAGTTGATCACGATCGCGCGAACCAATTCCGATCCGCTCACGCGCCGAACGGCCCTGCGCGACATTGCCAGCCAGGCCGTCCTGGCCGAAATTATCGCCACGGACGCGGACCGCGATGTCCGCAAAACGGCGGTCGAACTGATTACGCGCGCGAATGTGCTCACGGCGCTGGCTACCGGCGATCCCGACCCCGTCATCCGTTATCTGGCCACCCGGCGGGTGAATAATCCTGACCTCCTGCGGCGAATTGCCCTCACCGATCCTGATGAACTGGTTCGCAAAACAGCAGCGGAGCAGATTACGGATGAATCCCTGCTGGGCTTTATCGCCGAAGCCGATCCGGATGATGAAGTGCGTACGGCCGCCATCAAGCAACTGAAAGGTCCCATCCTGGAACTGGTTCTGGCTTGCGACCCCTCCTCGCTCGCGCGGCGCTCCGCCGTCCAGAATGTTACCGACATTGAAGTCCTGAAAGAAACGGCTCTGACCGACGAAGACACCGACACGCGGATAATTGCGCTCATGCGCAGCAACGACCGCGAATTAACCGCGGCCGTTGCGCAAAAGGATAAGGATTATAGCGTTCGTCTGGCAGCCATTACCCGGTTAACGGACCAGGCCGTTCTGGAGACAATTGTCCGGAACGATAATCGCCAGGAGGCGCGCGCCGCCGCCGCCGCCAAAATGGTGAGCCAGGTCGCGCTCAAGGAGGTTGCGTTGTTTGACTCGCATCGCTCGGTTCGCCAGGCGGCCGTCACGCGTATTTCCGATCAGGGAATCCTGGAAGAACTCGCCCACAGCCCCAATCCCAATGTCCGGCTGCTGGCGGTGGCCAAGCTGACCAACCAGCAGATTCTAAATGATATCGCCCGTAACGATCCATTCCCGGCCGTGCGCCTCAGGGCGCTGGACCAGGTGAGCTCGCCGGCGATCCTCAAAACAATTGCCCGCGAAGACTCCGACCCGTCCGTCCGTAAAGCGGCGATTAAAAAGCTGACGGACCTCCAAACGCTCGAAGCTATTGCCGCCGCCGATTTGGATGGTGATGTCAGCCGGGAAGCGCGCCTGCGGCTGCTGGCTTTGAAGCGCAAATCCACCCTGGCCGGACCCTGAGGCCGCGTGAAAAAATCGCAATCATCGCGCAGGCGGGGCAGCGCTCCTACAAAAAAAACCGATAATAGGCGGGAGAATGTAGGAGCCGAGCCCCGTCTCGGCGATCTGCGTCAATTATTGCACACGTTCTGAGTTGCCATGGA
>JACPGN010000110.1 GCA_016182435.1 Lentisphaerota bacterium
AATGCCTCGATATGCCTGCTGGCCTTGAGGATGGCCGCGGGCGCGCGGGCCGTGCCGCGGCCGAAGCTCACCGTCCGTTCATAGGGCACGGGCAAAACGGCATAAGGCGCGCGCTTGTTTCGGGCGTTGGCGGTATTGCCGTCGAGGAAACACACCCGCGCATGATGGGTGGAAGATGTTTTCATTATAAACAGTATTCGCGCCGTCGCGGCGCATTATGATTTTTTCGCAAAGAAAAAATCATTCAGCTTTCGAAATAGGTGTAGCCGCGCATGCCGGTCTCGTAGGCCGACATGATGTCGCGGCGTTCCGTGGCGGTGATGCGATTGTCGCGCACGGCCTGTTCGGCCATGACGCGCACCTGGTTGATCATGTCGCGCGGATCATACTCCACGTAAGAGAGCACGTCGGCCACGGTGTCGCCCGCGATCTCGTGGGCGTATTCCACGGTGCCATCCTTGCCCACGCGCACGTGCAATACGTTGGTGTCGCCAAGCAGATTATGCAAGTCGCCCAGGGTTTCCTGGTAGGCGCCTACCAGGAACACGCCGAGGTAATAATCCTCGCCGCGCAGCTCGTGCAGCGGCAGCGTGCTCTTGACGTCGTGCAGGTCAATGAAGCGGTCAATTTTGCCGTCGGAGTCGCAGGTAATATCGGCCAGGGTGGCCTGGCGCGCGGGCATTTCCTGCAGGCGGTGAATGGGCATGACCGGAAAGAGCTGGTCAATCGCCCAGGAATCAGGCAGCGACTGGAAGACGCTGAAATTGCAGTAGTACAGATCGGCCAGGGCCACTTCCAGGCCCTGCAGTTCTTCGGGCACATATTTGCGTTCCTTGCCCTCGGAAGCGATCTGGCAGATGATGTTCCAGAACATCTTTTCGCCGGCTGAGCGCTGCCGCAGGGTCAACTGGCCGTGGGTGAAGAGCGAGCGGATTTCGTCACGGTAATACACGGCATCGTGGTAACACTCCTGCAGGTTTTTGGTGGAGAGGGCCTGGCGGACTTCCTTCAAGTTGTTCAGCATTTCGTGGCTCTGCTCCGGCACATCGTCCGGCGCGGCCGCCGCCGGCGGCTCGAACTCCCTGGCGTCCAACACGTTAAAAACCAGCACGGAATGGTGCGCCACCGTGGCCCGGCCCGATTCGCTGATGATCGTGGGGTGGGGGATGCCCGCTTCCTTAACGGCGCCCAGGATGGCTTCGACCACGTCGGCGGCATATTCCTGTTCGGAGTAATTGCGGCTGCTGGCGAAATTAGTGTGCGAGCCGTCGTAGTCCACCGCCAGGCCGCCGCCAATGTTGAGCAGGCCCATGGCGGCGCCTTCGCGCGCCATCTCCACGTAAAACCGGCAGGCCTCGTGCAGGGCCGAGCGGATATTGCGGATGTTGGAAACCTGCGAGCCCAGGTGATAGTGCAGCATTTGCAGACAGCCCAGCATGTCTTCCTTGCGCAGGCGGTCAATGATCTCGATGGCTTGCGCGGCGTTGACGCCGAACAAACTGCGGTCGCCGCCGGACCCGTCCCAATGGCCGCCGGCGCGGCTGGAAAGCTTGACCCGCACGCCCAGGCGCGGCTTGATGCCCATCTGGGCGGCCCGGTTCAGGATCAACTCCAGCTCGTCGGGCTTCTCCAGGACCAGGATGGTTTGGATGCCCATCTTGAGGGCGTAGAGAGCCAGGTCAATGAACTCCTCGTCCTTGTAGCCGTTGCAGACCACCAGCGCTTCGCGATCTTCGGTGTAGGCGATGGCCGCCATCAGCTCCGCCTTGCTGCCGGCTTCCAGCCCGTGGTGGTAAGGCCGGCCGAATTCCATGATCTCGGCCACGACCTGCTTCTGCTGGTTGACCTTGATCGGATAAACCCCGCGGTAAGCGCCCTGGTAACCGTAATCCCGGATGGCTGAATTGAAGTGCTCGTATAATTGCTTGATGCGCGCCGAGAGGATGTCGGCAAAACGCAGCAGCACCGGCATGTTCAGCCCGCGCGCCTTGAGCCCGGCAATAAGGTCCATCACGTTAATGCTGGTGGCGCTCTCCCGGCCCAAGGGCTTGACCACCACGTCGCCGCTCTCGGCAATGTCAAAATAGCCGATCCCCCAGTTGCGAATGCCATATAACTCGGCGGCATGCTCACAGGTCCAACGCTCCAGCACTTCAGGTTTCATGCCATCTCCTCAAAAGAAAGTTAGGCATGGTTCACGGTTCAGCGGTTCACAGTTATGGAGGTTGCTGATTTCCGCTTAAATCTGCTTAACTGTGAACTCTAAACCGTGAACTTTGAACCATGCCGAAAGTTAGCGTTCTTTATACACCGGCAAGATCAAGCGGCAAGTTTTTTTTCATGGATTTTTGTAATGGGTCAATATTTTTTTCGGTGTAGCGGCGGACACGGAGGTCCGCCCTCCATGCAAGACATCGCATCCCGGGGAGGGCGCGGCTACAACGGCACCTTCCCCTGTAGCCGTCGGACGCGAGGCCGACGCTCAGGCGGGCGTTCGCGCCGTCCGTGCTGATCCAATCAGTATGAAGAATCCGGATGTCTGTCATCAGGCTTTCAGTTGCTTCTGGATCTCGCCGCAGAGCGCTTGGTCTTTCATTGCCGCCGTGCCGATCGCCACGGCCGTGGCGCCCTGCGCCAGAACGTCCCGGGCGGCGAGCCAATCCTTAATCCCGCCGCCGGCAATCAGGCAGGCGCAATGTCCGGCCAATTGCTTAATCGCCTTCAACCCGGCCGAGCCGGCCGTGGTTTCTTCCACATTGACGCTGATTATTGGTATGCCCAATTCGCTCAGCGTGTCCACGGCTTCAACGGTCTCGGCCAAGTCGCCAAGCCCGATCTTGAAAATGACCGGAATAGTAAGGGCGTTCTGGAGCGCCTGGGCCCAGCGCCGCAGCGCCGGCGCATTCGCTCGCGCGCAGAGCGCTTCGCCCAGACCGCGCCGGGTGAACATTGGCATTACCGAATGCGCGCAGAGCGAAGCGTAGTCCGCCCCGGCTTCTTGAGCGGCCGCGAGAAAATCCAACGTGTGGTTGAGTTCAATGCTGATCACGCTCACGCCGACCTTGGCGCCGCTGGAGCGCGCCGCTTTGATATGTTCGCCGAGATAGGAGTTATAAGCAGATGGTCCAGGCTTGAAAACGAATTTGGCCGGATAGGGAACTCTCTCGCCGGGATCAACCACATACGTTCCCAGCATCACCAGCGCCGCGCCGGCGCCGTGTGCGGCGCAATAGTAGCCATCCCCATAGCCGCCCAGCTCGGCCAGCACAACACCCCGCTCTAATTCGCTGTAACTATTTGAATTCATGCTTGTCCAAAACCAATAAATTCAGAACGTATAGTAAACGCTGATTCCGCCTCCGGAGCTCATGCCAGCAGACCCGCCTATGGCGGGAACTTGTCGATTTACGGGACCTCATCCTCTCCCTCGGGAGAGGACAGAGGTGAGGGGGGGCATTTGCCAGCATTCCCTGGCCGACGCTCGGGCAGACCCTCACCCCAACCCTCTCCCTTGGGAGAGGGAGTATTATTTTGGACACCAATGATTTGAATCCATCTTAAAGCCCAACCGGCAATGGGTATGGCTGCGCGCGGCGCTGGCGGAATTGCACGGCGTGCGTGTAACCGGCTGAGCGTGCCAGCGCCTCCGCGGCGTCAAACCGCCAGCCGACTTCCTCCGGGCAATGGGCGTCGGAGCCGAAACAGATGGGAATGTTACGTTCCTTAGCCAGCTTGAGAAGCAGCTCGGAGGGATAGATTTCCTGGACCGGGCGGCGCAGGCCCGATGAATTGATTTCAATGGCCATGCCGGCGGCGGCCACGCGGTCCAGCGCCGGCTTGGCCATTGCGAGCAGGTCGCCCTCGGAAGGCCGGTAGCCGAATTTTTTGGGCAGGTCGAGGTGCCCGATCACGTCAGCCAGGCGGCTGTCCGCCAACTGGCCGATGAGTTGGAAATAACGCCGCCAGGTGTTGGTGACATCCACGGAATCCCACACGTGCCGTTGCTCCGGATTATCGAAACCCCAACTGTCGAGGTAGTGCACCGAGCCCAGCACCAGGTCGAAGGCCTGACGCGGCAGCCACTCTCTAAGAAAGCGCTCGCAGCCTTCGTAATAATCCGCTTCCAGGCCGAACAGGACCGCGGGCTTGTTCTCGGATGTTATCTCCGCGATCATCGTCTGATATTTGGGAAACTCTTCGAGCCGCATGCGGTGGCGCGGATCGTAGCCGTCCGGGTTGGGCGCGTGATCGGTGAAACCAAGCTCGCGCATGCCCAACTCGGCCGCCCGCGCGTGAAACGCGGCCGCGCAGCCTTCAGCGTGCTGGCAGAGCGCCGTGTGGATGTGATAATCGGCAAGCATGAGACGCCAAATGATGGTCAATGGTGAATGGTCAATGGATAATGGTCAATGGATGATGGTCAATGGTTAATGGTCAATGGATAATGGTCGCTGATCAATGGATGATGGTCGCTGGATCGATAACCATGTTTGGCCCTCCACTCATGGCCATGCTAAGAGCGTGGCAAGCGCGCTTGTCCCGATGCGCTTCGTGATCGGGATGGCGAGCTATAGGCGGGCGACGGATAAGCTTTGGATCAATCAGGACGTATCAACTATTTGCCATTAACCATTAACCATTGACCATTTCCCATCAACCATTATTTCAGTCCATATGCCACGAGCCATTCAGCCCGTAGAGCTTTTCGTGAACATGGCGTTGGCCGCCTCTGCGCGCCAGGAGCCGGGCCATGCTGTGTTGCCCCGCGGCTTCGGCCCAGGTCAAGGGCGTGTTGCCGGTGTTGTCGCGGGCATTGATGTCGGCGCCGGAACTGAGCAGCGCTTTAATGCCTTCCGTATGCCCCCAGAAAGCGGCCCAATGCAGGGGCGTCAGTCCCTGGGTATTCGTTTTGGATTCGAGTTCGGCGCCGTTATTAACCAACATGGCAATGGTGTCCGCATGGCCATATTGCGCCGCCAGGTGCAGCGGCGTCAGTCCGAAGACGTCCTGGGCCTTGAGATTGGCCCCGTGCTCCAGGAGCAAATTAACTATCGCGCTGTGGCCGGCGAGCGCGGCCAGATGCAAAGGCGTGAGGCCGACCTTATTTATGGCATTGATGTTAGCGCCTTTTGCCAGTAAAGCCGCAGCTTCTTCCAGCCGATTAAACTGTGCCGCCAGGTGCACGGCGGTGGAGCCATCGCTGTCAATGGCCGCGTTAACGACGCTTGCCTCGGTTTTCGCTGGTGGCGCGCCTAATTTAATTCCACCGGCGCCGGCATTTTCCTCGCCGGAGACCGGAATAGACAGGCACAAGATTCCCAGCAGCGCGATCCATCGTGTGGCTTTCATAGTGTTCCTCCTAAGGCGGGCTATGCCTACAACCCATTATCCAACACAATATCCAATACTCAACAAGGAATATCCAATAACCAAGTTAAGAGAATCGAAGACAACGTGTAAGGGGTGTTTTTGTTTCCTTTCTTCATCATTGGTTATTGAGTGTTGGATATTGGATATTCTTATTACAAAGATGCACGCAAAAACCCGTATCTTTACGGGAAGGCGTCAAAACCCCAGCACTCCCCGCGCATTATCATAAAAAAG
>JACPGN010000015.1 GCA_016182435.1 Lentisphaerota bacterium
ATTCGCGAGATGACCGGCAGGGCCAGCCGCCGCGGCGGCGGCGACATTTCATAAAGGGCGCCATCCACCCGATAGCGGATCTTGAACTCCTGCTCGAAGGGCTCGAAATGCACATCCGAGGCTTTAGACTGCACGGCCTCGTAAAGCACCAGGTTAACAAAGCGCACAACCGGTGTGGCGTTGGCCGCCTGTTCCAGGCCGGTTTCATCCTCTTTGCCCTCGGTCAGCTCGACGACCGCGCCCGCTTCCATTTCCGATTCCAGCTTATTAAGCATTTCGTTCATGGAGTCGCTTTCATCACCGTAAAAACGATTGACCTGGGTTTTGATATCCTCATCGCGGGCCAGCACAAAGGTGAGGTTGCGGGTCAGCACGAAACGGATTTCATCAACGATCGCCGGCGCCGGCAGATCCGAAGTGGCCAGCACCACGCCATCGGTATCCAGGCTGATGGGCACCACGCGGTACATGCGCGCCACACTCGCCGGGATGGCCTTGATGACTTCATCGGGAATCTCGCGCTCGGCCAAGTTGACGACGGAGGTGCCCAGGTGGCTGGCGATTATGACCAGCAGGTCTTCCTCTTTGATGACGCCTGAGGTAACAACCAGCGCCCGCACGGTAGCGCCGGTGTTTTTCTGTTCTTTCAGAATCTGTTCGATCTGGGCGGCAGTGATCAGTTTGTTATCGCTGAGCAATTGCAAGAGCGGAGGCAAGTGCGTGAGCTGGGCAACAGCCGTTTGCCCATGCTGATTATTCGAGTTGTTGGGTTTAGGACTCATGGTTGAGAAGCGGGCAATTAACAGTTAAACAGTTAACAGTTGGAGGCCAGGCCGTTATTTGTGCTTGACCGGGCCAGCCGTCCTCAATTTTTCAACGATCGAATCCGGATCCTGGGCCTTGGTAATCAGATGCTCATAGCTGATGATGCCCTTTTCATACAGAAACATCAGATGGGCATCCAGTGTGATCATGCCCCACTTGGCGCCGGTTTGGATGTCGGAAGTTATCCGGAAAGTCTTATTGTCCCGGATCAGGTTCTGAATGGAAGGCGTGGTAATCATAATCTCAAAGGCCGCCACCCGGCCGGGCCGATCCTGCCGCACAATGAGCAATTGCGACACTACCGCAATGATACCGGAGGCCAGTTGGGTGCGGACTTGCTCCTGCTGGTCCGTGGGGAAGGCGTCCACAATGCGGTCCACCGTGCGCGCCGCGCCCGTAGTGTGCAGCGTGGCCAGCACCAGATGGCCGGTTTCCGCGGCGGTCAGCGCGGCTTCCATGGTTTCCAGGTCGCGCATTTCACCCACCAGAATGACGTCCGGGTCCTGGCGCAGCGCCCGGCGCAAGGCCTCCTTGAAATTGGGCACATCCACGCCGATCTCGCGCTGGGTAATGATCGAATGTTTGTGCTCATGGTAATATTCGATCGGGTCCTCGATGGTGATGATATGGCAGTCGCGCTCGATGTTGATCAGGTTGATCATGCTGGCCAGGGTGGTGGTCTTGCCCGAGCCGGTCGGGCCGGTCACCAGGAGCAGCCCGCGCGGGCGGTAGAGCAGATCCTTGACCTGCGCCGGCAGCCCGATCTCGTCCAAGGTAATGAGCTTGCTGGGAATCTGGCGCAGCGCCACGCCGATCTGGCCTTTTTCCTTGAAAACACTGACGCGGAACCGCGCCTTGGCGCCGAAGCTGAACCCGAAATCGCAGCCGCCGATCTCGCGGGTTTTTTGCTGAAAGTTGTCGGAAGTGATGCTTTTCATCAGGCGCTCCGTGTCCTCGGGCCGCAGCACGCCGCACTCCAGGGCCTGCAGGCTGCCATTGATGCGCAACATGGGCGGCAGGCCGACGTTCAGGTGCAAATCGGAGGCGTTTTCGCTCACCACGGATTCCAGCAGTTCGTTCATGCCGATTTTATCGGGTGCAAGAGTCATGGCGTCTTATTCTCCCATGGTTATACTGACAACTTCTTCCAGGGTCGTGATGCCCGAGACCACCTTGCGCAAGCCGTCTTCGCGCAGCGTGCGCATGCCTAATTCCCGGGCGCGGGTTCGCAGTTCCACCGCCGTGCTTTTTTTATAGATCATTTCGCACACTTCGTCATTAATTATAAATATTTCGTAAATCCCCTTGCGCCCGCGGTAGCCGGTCTGGCCGCAGGCGGCGCAGCCCTTGCCCCTGGCGAGCTTGAGATCCTGGAACTGCTTGGCGGCGCCACCCAGCGAGGCCAGCTCGCCTTCGGTGGGGGAATACGGCGCCGAACATTTTTCGCAAACCACGCGCACGAGGCGCTGGGCGATGGTAGCGCGAATGGAAGAAGCCAGCAGGAACGGTTTAACGCCGATATCAATGAGCCGGGTGATGGCGCTGGGCGCGTCATTAGTGTGCAGGGTGCTGAATACCAGGTGGCCGGTCAGGGCCGCATTGACTGCAATTTCGGCGGTCTCAAAGTCGCGGATTTCGCCCACCATGATGATGTTAGGCGCCTGGCGCAGCATGGAGCGCAAGACCGCGGGAAAGGTCAGCCCGATGTCTTCGCGCACCTGCACCTGGTTGACGCCGGCCAGGCGGTATTCCACCGGGTCCTCCACTGTGATGATTTTGCGGTCGGGCCGATTCAGGTAATTCAGGCAGGCATACAAGGTGGTGGTCTTGCCGCTGCCGGTCGGGCCGGTCAGCAGCAGAATACCGTCGGGCAAGCTGATCAGGCGCTCAAATACCTGCTGGTCATCGGCAAAGAGGCCCAGCTTGGGCAGGCCCAGGAGCAGGCTCTGCTTATTGAGAATACGCATGACAATGCTCTCGCCATGCGAGGAGGGCACACTGGATACGCGCAAGTCCAGGTCTTCGCCGGAAACATTAATCTGGATGCGGCCGTCCTGGGGCACCCGCTTTTCGGCCAGCTTCATGCCGGCCATCAGTTTTATGCGGCTGAGGATCGCCGGCTGCAGGCGCTTGGGCGGCGGCTCCATTTCGCTCAGCACGCCGTCAATGCGGTAGCGAATGCGGAAACGCGTCTCGAGCGGCTCAAGATGAATATCGGAGGCGCGGCTGCGCTGGGCCTCCATGATGATGAGGCTGACCAGCTTGATAATCGGCGCATCCTCGGCCGTGGCGGCGGTTTCATCGGTCGTCTCGCCGCTGCTCACCTGCACATCCAGAGCCGGGTTAGGAGTCTGCAGCAGCTCCTCGATGGATTTCTCGGCCCGGCCATAATACTTGTCCAGGGCCGCGCTGATTTCCTCGTCCGGGGCCACTACTCCCTCGACATTGCGCTTGAGCAGGTAGCGCAAGTAGTCCAGGGTCTCCATATTCAGCGGATCGCCCAGGGCCACGGTAAGCGTGGTTTCGCTGTCGCTAACCGGCACAACTTTATACCGGCGGGCAATGGAGGCGGGAACTTGCTGAACCACTTCAGGGGCGATTTCATGGTCGGCCAGCGTAATGACATCCATGCCTAACTGCAACGCCACGGTCTTCAGCACCTCCACCTTGGAGACCACGCCCTGGTCAACCAGCACGTCCAGGATGCTCTGGTGCGCTCCGCCGGCCGCGGCTTTGGCCGCTTCAATCTGTTCGGGCTTGATCAGCCCGACATCCTTGAGGATTTCGATGATATAATCGTCATTCGCCGTCATCGTTGCAGGCGGGTTACACTGATGGCACGGATGGGGAAACCCGTCCCTATTCCTTATCCGTGTCATCCGTGGTTAATATTCTTGTTTTTTTGATCGCGGTTTCTCATGCATCAGGTTCCAACTGCTTTTTCAGCAAGTCCTGCACGCGCTGCGGATTGGCCTTGCCGTTACTTAAGCGCATGACTTGGCCGATCAGGAACTTCAAGGCCGCCGGCTTGCCGGAGCGGTAATCGGCCGCCGATTTTGGGTTCGCCGCAAGGGCCTGGCGCACCCAGCCTTCCAGCGTATCCACCGCGCTCACCTGCGCCAGCCCCATTTGTGCCATAAGCTTAGCAGCGTCACCGCCCTTTTCAAATAAAATCGCAAAAACGGTCTTGGCGCTCGCGCCGGTGATCGCCTGGGATTCGACCAGCTTGATCAAGTCGGCCAGGGCCTGGGGCGTGATTTTGACCTGGCGAATGTCGAGCTCCTTCGCGGAGAGTAAATGCATCATTGCGGTCATGAGCCAATTGGCGGCGACCTTGGGATTAGCCCCGGCAAGCGCCGTGGCCTCGAAGAAGTCGGCGACATATTTGTCAGCGCAGAGCACCTGGGCGTCATAGGGCGAGAGCCCATAATCACGCTGCACGCGCTCGCAGCGCTGGCGCGGCATTTCCGGCAATAGCCCTTCCCAAGCCTTGATCTGCGCGGGGGTAAGCAACACGCTCGTGAGGTCGGGATCGGGAAAATAACGGTAGTCGTGCTCTTCCTCCTTCGTGCGCATGGTTTCGGTCACGCCGCGCGCGGAGTCAAAGCGCCGCGTTTCCTGCGCGAGCGCGCCGCCGGCGGAAAGCTCCGCACCCTGGCGCTCAATTTCATGCTGCAGGGCCTGGTGCACGCCCTTGAAAGTATTCAGGTTCTTGATTTCAATCTTGGTGCCCAGCTCGGCCTGCCCTTCCGGCCGGACGCTGCAGTTAATATCACAGCGCAAATTGCCTTCTTCCAGGTTGCAAGGGCTGATGAGGCCGTAAACGAGCATCTGCTTGAGCGCCAGCAGGAAGGCCAAGGCTTCGTCGGGCGAATGCAGCTCGGGCTCGGTCACGATTTCCATCAAAGGGTGGCCCGCGCGGTTGAAATCCAGGCGACTTTGTTTCCCGCCGTGCATGCTTTTGCCCACATCCTCCTCCAGGTGAATGCGCCGCAGATTGATTGTCCGGGGCTGCCCCTGGCAGTCAAAGTTCAGCGCGCCGCCGAGGCACAAGGGCTGATCATACTGGCTGATCTGGTAATTCTTGGGCATGTCCGGGTAGAAATAATTTTTGCGGTCAAACGAGCTCCGCGGGTTAATGCGCGCGCCGACCATCAGCCCGGTCATGACCGTCAGGCGGATGGCTTCCTGGTTGACCACCGGCAGGGAACCCGGATACCCCAGGCAGACCGGGCACACTAAAGTGTTGGGCGCGGCGCCGAAATCGGTCCGGCAGCCGCAGAACAGCTTGGTCCGCGTCTGCAACTGCACATGTACTTCCAGGCCGATGCTGACAAGGTAGTTCATGATGGAAATGGCTGTAGGCTGAAGGCTGTGGACTGTAGGCTTATACAAATGAGAGCCGTAAGTGTCAGCCTAAGTTTCATTTGGTCCGCCTAACTGACAACTGATTACTGGTTACTGATCGCTGGTTTTCTAAGCCGCCAGGGAGTGCTTTGCTCATAGGCGTAGCCCACGCGCAAGATTGTTTCCTCGCCGAAGGCCGGCCCCACCACCTGGAGTCCCACCGGCAGATTATTGCGCGTGAAGCCGCAGGGCGCCGCTAACGCGCATATACCGGCCAGGTTGACCGAAACCGTGAGGATGTCGCTCAAATACATCTGGAGCGGGTCGGCTGTTTTTTCGCCCAGGCGGAAGGCGGCCGTGGGCGCGACCGGCGTCAGCAGCGCGTCACACTTCTGGAAGGCCTTGGCGAAATCGGCGCGCAGGAGCGCGCGCACTTTCTGGGCGCGCAGATAATAAGCGTCATAATACCCGCTCGAGAGCACATAGGTGCCCAGGATAATGCGGCGCTTGACTTCCGTGCCGAACCCGGCCGCGCGGCTGCGCGTGTACATCGCCAAAGTGTCGGCGGCATCCTTGACGCGCAGCCCATAGCGCACGCCATCGAACCGCGCCAGGTTGGCCGAGGCCTCCGCGCAGGCAATGATATAATAAGTGGCCACGGCGAAGGGGGTCAGGGGCAGGCTGAGATCCACAACGGTTGCGCCCAGTTGCTCGCACTGGCGGATGGAGCGCTGAACGATCTGCTCTACTTCGGAATCCATGCCGGCAATAAAATACTCCCGCGGAAGTCCCAGCTTCATGCCCTTCAGGTCTTTGCGCAGCGCGGCGGCGTAGTCGGGCACTTCCACCGCGCTGGAGGTGGAATCCCGTTCATCATGGCCGGCCATGATCTGGAGCAGCAGCGCGGCGTCGCGGATATCCTTGGTCAAAGGCCCAATCTGATCCAGCGACGAAGCGAACGCGGTGAGCCCATAACGCGAAACCCGGCCATAAGTTGGTTTAAGCCCCACGCAACCGCAAAACGCGGCGGGCAGGCGCACGGATCCGCCCGTATCGCTGCCCAGCGCCGCCAAGGCTTCATCGGCGGCGACGAC
>JACPGN010000111.1 GCA_016182435.1 Lentisphaerota bacterium
CACCTCCGAATACCCGGAAATCCCGCACGTAACTTACTACGAGCAGGCCCGCGGCGCGCTGAAAGATTACCGCTTGCGCCCGGCCTTCCAGGCCTTCCAGACAGTCATTCGCCTGCTCCCCGGCGCCACGTTTCAGCGGCGACTGCCAACCGGGCAAGGACTGGAAATCCTGGAGTTTGCCTTGAATGCAGAATGTTCAGAGATCAGAGGTCAGAGGTCAGAGGTCAGCAATCAGCAATCAGCAAAAATTCTGCACGCCGTCTGGACAACAGATGGGCATTGCGCCGGCGCGGACGAGTGCTATTCGCCGGAGCTCTTGGCGCAAGCCGAAATCTATTCGCGGGACGGCCAGCAGTTGAAGCACCCCCCGCGAATGTTCTCCGAAAGTACGGTGTTCTTGGTGTGGGCGACGGACGGACGCCGGACGCCAGAGGGCGGAACATCAAACGCAGAACGCAGACCTGCCCGCAATGCTTCGCATAGCGATGCAGGCGGGATGCAGAATGTAGAGTCCGGCATCCGGCATCCGGCGTCTGGTGTCCGGCGTCCGATCCCCGGCTTCCGCTTTGCCCGGCAGTCGGGCTGGGATTTCGATGTCGTTCGGCCGGAAACCAATGAGGGCCGTTGGAGCGGTGTCTATCTGGCTGAGGCCGGCGGGGAACGCGTTGATATTCAGGCGCTGATTGCTTTGCTCGGCGAGGTCCAGAGGACCGACGCCGGAACGGAGAAGCAAACATCCAACATCCAACATCCAACATCGAACTCCGAACCCAAAACGAAGAACGAAGAACAAAGAACGAAGAACTACGCCGTTCTGCGTATTCTGCGCGCGGCGCGTAATTTTGTCTGGTCCACAAGCGCGCCCTGGAACGCCGAACGCCAGATTGTGATCAAGGCTTTCAAGCGGCGCGGCGCATTCCGCCGGTTGTCCTGGCCGACCCCCTGGCCGAGCTTGGGCAGGCGTGCGGTCGGCACCCTGGCCGGCGCTCGGGCACAGGCGGGCAGGCTGGATTGCGGCAAGCCCGACAAGGCGCTGCGCAGTTGGAACGGCGCCCAGGAACTGCTCCGGCGGGGCCTTGCCACGCCCACGCCGCTGGGGTGCCTGCTGCCGACTAAGGACGCGGAGAATGCTACCACATCGGCCCGATGGAATCGGGCCAAGTGGTCGCTTGGCGCCAGAAGCGCCGACGCGACAAGCTATTATATCTGCGAGATGTTTGGCGCCGCCTGGTCGGCGCGCGAGGTCTTTAACGCCTTCAGCGCGGGCGCGACGGAATTTCAGGGCCATTCGGCCGGCGCCTGGTATGAGGCTTTGGCCCTGTTTCTCCAGAAGCTGCATACGCGCGGCGTTTATTTCCGGGACCTCTCGGCCGGTAACTTGCTGGCGCGCGACGGCTCAGGAGGCGAACTGGAATTTGCGCTGATTGATACGGCCCGGGCGCGGTTCTTTCCAGGCAGCCTCCGGCTGCGCCTGAGGCTTTGCGACCTCATGCGGATTTGTCATCCGCTCTATTGGCCGGGACGGCGTATTTTTGTGGAACAATACCTGGCGCACAACGGCCGCCGGTTCCGCTGGTGGCTGAAAATCCCATTTCTTTACTACGACGGCAAACACTGGCTCAAGAACCGGTGGAAGAGATGGCTATGATGTGCCACCCCTTCGGGGTGCCATGCTTCTGCACGCTGAAGGCGTGCTACATCATAGCCCAGGGCATCGCCCTGGGATTTGGAAACCGCCGCACCTCATCCCTATGCACCCCAACGGGGTGCAACATCATTTATCCGGGGTTCTTCGGGGGTGCCGCACCCGGTTCCCAGGGTTGCACCCTGGGCTATGATGTGCCACCCCTTCGGGGTGTATGCGCCTGCACGCCGGTTTCCAGAGTTGCACTTACTTAAGCGATGCGTCCGGCTTGGGCTGCGCCTCCGGCTTCGGCGGCGCGGCTTCGGGTTTGCCCGGCTCAGCCTCGGGCAGCTCGGACCCCTTGCGGATATAAACTTCCACGCGCCGGTTCTGCTGGTTGCCATTGATCGGATCGTTTGCCGCCTTCGGCCGGTCAAAGCCGTAGCCGACCGGCGTCATGCGGTCCGTTGCGATGCCGAAGCGCTCGTTCAGATAATTGCGCACGGCCTGGGCCCGGCGCTCGGAAAGCTTCTTGTTGTGCGCATGGGCCGAAGTCTTGCGTTTGTCGGCATGGCCCTCAATCCGGGCTGTCGCCTTCGGGTCGCGCTCCAGAACCTTGCCGATCTTGTTCAGATCGCCGAAATACTCGCTGTGAATGATGGCCTTATCAGTGTCGAACTCGATATTCAGGGTGAAGAGCACCAGGTCGTCCGAGAGATCCAGGGGATTGGTGTTGTCCTCGATAACCTCGTGACCGTCGGCCACACCGCCATTGTCGGTATCGCGTTCCAGCGGCTTGGTTTTATATTTGTGAACCTCGTCGCCATCGTTAAGCGCATCGTAATCGGTATCCGGGTTGAGCGGATCGGTTTTATAAATTTTAACTTCCTCGCCGTCGGTCAGGCCGTCGCCATCGGTGTCGGGATTTTTGGGATCAGTGCCCAAGGCGCGCTCTTCCTCGTCGGAAAGGCCGTCGGCATCGGAATCAAGCGCGCCGCCGGCGACGACGTATTTGGCCGGCACATGCGCACCCCACTTCCAGTTCACGCCGAGGCTGGGCATAAAGTTGAACTCATACCGCTCGCCCAAGGTGGTGAGGCCGAGGGCATCGAGCCGAGCGGCCCATTCCGGGTTAAAGTGGTAGGTCAGCCCAGCGCCGTAGCGGGCGTCAACATCGGCGCGCTCGCGGAACTGGCGGTCCTCGCTGTAGTAGAGAGCGCCTAAGCCGGCCAGCAGGTAGGGATCCCAGTGGCGGTTGTCGGCAATATTCAGGTGCAAGAGCGCATCAACCGAAGGGCCGGCGGCCCAAGCGCTGTCGTCATCCAGGCCTGGGCGGGGCACCGGCGTGCCGGTATCGTAATCATAAACGACGTTGCGTTTCAGATGCGGCAGCACGTCCACGCCGTATTCCAGCGACAGCAATTGGGAAAAATCGTACCCCAGGCGCAGCGCGCCAAAACCGCTGTCCTTAGGCGCCTCATCACCCTCAAAATTGATGAAGCCGCCGCGCAAGCCCAGGTACCAGGGCGGAATATCCTCAGCCGCCGGGGTTGAGGTCTGGCCGAAGACCGGGTTGGCCACCAGCACACTGAGCGCTACCGCCATCAGGCCGCCGCTGCTAAAACGCCGTTTTTTCATGGGTCCGCCTCTCCTTTTGTAATTGATACGGTTAATGACGCGATTAAACTCAACTATCGGCGGGAATGCAATAAAAATATGCGGGTTAAATCCGGGTGCGCCAGCGCCGGTGCAGCCAGATCCACTGCTCCGGGTGCGCGCGCACAAATTGTTCAATGATCGTGGTATAGTCCTGGGTAGCCTGGCGGATGGCCGCGGAGTCAGTGCCCGCGGGCGGCTTGAGCGGGTCAAGGACGTGCAGGCGGTGGCGGCCATCGCTCCCGCGCAGCATGAACACGGGCAGGACCGGGGCGCCGCATTGCGCGCTAAGCAGGGCCAACCCCGGCGAAGTGCAGGC
>JACPGN010000115.1 GCA_016182435.1 Lentisphaerota bacterium
TGCTCGTGGGTCAGGCAGATGCCCTGGATGGCGCCAAGCGTTTCCCCGATCAGCTCCAGGCGGCGGACGGTTTCGCGCAGGGTGAGGCCCCCATCAATAAGAATCCGGGTAGTCGCCGAACCGGCAAAAATGCAATTGCCCGAGCTGCTACTGGCCAATACGCAGACTTTCATCGGTTATTCCCCTCGGCCGCGCCGGGCTGTAAGGCGTCAGAAACTGTGAAAAAATTGAATCCAGACGGTCGGGGTGTAACCCGCCTGCCCGAGCGTCGGCCAGGGACCCTCCACAGGCGGGCAAGCCCTCCACAGGCGGGCAAGCCCTCCATCCCGACTCATTCTGGTCGGGACCGCTTGATTTCACCAATGGCTCGCCATCCCGCGCGGCGCGGGATTCCGCCTTATGCGGATCCGCCTCCGGCGGAAAACGCGCTTGCCACGCTCTTGGCGTGGCCACGAGTGGAGGGACGACTTCCCCGCCTGCAGCGCCTGTGGCGCAGCCACTGCCCACGAGTGGAGGGACGACTTCCCCGCCTGCAGCGCCTGTGGCGCAGCCACTGCGGGCAGGCATGTCGTCCGCAATTTTTTCACACGTTCTGAGACATTACCCCCGGGCCTTTTTTGCGCTTGAGCGCCTCACAGGAATTATTATACTCATTCCTGGTCAAACGAAAGAAAAATATGCCATGGTAGATCAATCGCTGGCCCTTACCCAGGAACAGGAACAACGCCAGATTCAACTGCTGGCGCCCCAGTTGCGGCAGTCCCTGGAACTGCTCCAGGCGCCGATGCTGGAGCTGCGCGACCTGGTCCAGCAGGAACTCCAGATTAATCCCACGCTGGAGGAAAAGCCGCCCAAAACCGTCAGCATCGAGGTTGAGCCGGGCGGCAGCGAAGTTGATGACGCCAAGGAGCTCGCCTTCACTAAAGAGTTTGAAATCCTCTCGCGGATTGATGAAGAAGGCTATCGGTATTTCATGCAGGATCTCTCCGCGGAAGCCGATGACCCCGGCCGCGCGAAGCGCCGCACATTCTTTATTGATTCCCGGGTCAAGCCGGAATCCCTGCAGGAGCATTTGGAGCAGCAACTGCGCGTGGCCGGACTTGGCGAGCAGGACCTGCGCATCGGGGAGCTTATTATCGGCAGTATCAATGACGACGGCTACCTGCTGCAGAACTTGGAAGAAATGGCCGCCGCCACCGGGTTTGCCGCCGCGCACATTCACGATGTCCTGGTAGTCATTCAGGATTTTGACCCCGTGGGCGTGGGTGCCCGCGATGTTCGGGAATGCCTGCTCCTGCAGTTAGAAAGGCTCGGCCAGGCTGATTCGCTTCCCGGTATAATAGTGAAAGACCACCTGGAGGCGCTGGGCAATAAACAGTTCAAGGAAATTGCCCAGGCGTTGGCCGTGCCGCTGGAGCAAGTGCAGCTCTCCGCCAAGGTCATCGCCACCCTCGAGCCGAAACCGGGCCGGGCCTTCAGCACGGAGACGCCGACCTATATCATCCCGGATGTCGTTGTGGAAAAAACCGATGCCGGCTATGTCATCCACTTGAACGACGAATACGTTCCGCGGCTCTGGATCAACCGGCAATACAGGGATATGATGCGCAACGACTCCACCAAGCCGGATGTCAAAGCTTACATCAAGGAGCGGATCCAGGCCGGGTTGTTTTTAATCAAGAGCATTACCCAGCGCCAGCGCACGCTCTACCGCGTGGCCAGCGAGATTGTCCGGGTCCAGTCGGACTTCCTGGACAAGGGCCTTGCCCAGCTCAAGGCGCTGAACATGACGGATGTCGCGCGCGCCGTCGGTCTGCATGAAACGACGATCTGCCGTTGCGTGGCCAACAAGTACATTAAAACGCCCCGCGGTCTGTTTGAGATGAAGTATTTTTTCACCCCCGGTTTCCGAACCGCGGACGGCCAGGCCGTTTCGTTCCGGGCCGTTCTGGATAAGCTTGCCGCGCTGGTGGCCGCCGAAGATCCCAAGCATCCGCTCTCGGACCATGAGATCGTGGAATGCTTCAAGCGCGAGGGCTGGCATTCCAAGTCTTGCAAGGCCTGCTCAATCAGGGGTCGGATCGGAGGGATACGGTCTTTAACAACCAGCCAGACGGTCTCCGCATCCACCCCGACATAGTCGTGGATGAGCTTATCGCGCATGCCGGCCATCTCCCTCCACGGCACAGCTGAGTACCTGGTGCGCAGCTCATCCGGCACATGCTTGGCCGCCTCGCCAATCACCTCGATGGAACGCAGGACGGCATTCAGAGTCTTCTTGTCGGCCGCAAATTGAGCGAAGTCCATGCTCCGGATAAATTCCTCCGCCTCGCCCATGTTCTGGAGGATGTCCTTGAGATAGAGCAGGATGTTCCGGCTCATAGCGTGACCGCCTCATTCAGGATGGCCTCGCGGAGTTCCTTACGCACGCTGCGCTTCAACACTAAATCCACTTTGACCCCCAGCACATCACCGAGATAGTTTTCAGCTGCGACGAGTTCCAGCAGGCTGATGGGTTTCAGCGCCTCCGCCAACAGGTCCAAGTCGCTCGCCGTCTTCTGCTCACTGCGGACATAGGACCCAAACATTCCTACAACGGCAAGGCCGTACTGCGTGGCCAGAACGTCTTGATGCTCTCTAAGGAGTTGTTCGATGTCAGCCAGTGTTTTCATGTGGTCCACTCCCGTGGTACTGAGACTGTGTCTGGCGCCCTGAAGTAGAGTCTCGTGGACTCGACACACTTCAGGGCAGCCACGCAGTGTGTCCCGCTTGCCTGGCGCAGCGGGACTCTACTGCGTGGCGGGAGAGACGGGGCTCGAACCCGCAACCTTCGGCGTGACAAGCCGATGCTCTAGCCAATTGCGCTACTCCCCCCGGAAAAACGAAAATACCTTACTGGTTAAGCCCGGCAGCGCAAGTAGAAAATTCGGGCCTGGTTCAAACCATTCCAATTTTCCCCTTGTAATTCGGATGACAGTGTGGAAACTGCGTCTTTTCGCGAGGAAAAATTCAGTCCGCTCGAAATCGCTGGGGTTAAAGTGATGATGC
The DNA here is from genome assembly GCA_016182435.1 of Lentisphaerota bacterium. Next base: position 3,049 of record JACPGN010000115.1, read on the forward strand.
CTGCCTGGTCGTTAACGCTGTGCGCCGCGGGTTTATTGCTCGCCGGCAGTGCGTTCGCCGGTTATGCGCAGGTGGGCCTGCCGGTCAAGCAGTTGCCGCAGGACCACGCCTACCAGCAGCAGATCCGTGCTTTCCTGGCTACGCTGACCGAAAAAGACTTCGCCGTTGAACGCAAAACGTTTACGGTCGGGCCAACTAATGATCTAGATCAACTATTCCGCATGTGGCTTCTTTCGCTTTGGCCGCCCTCAGCGGCGCCCGCGGCCCTGCCGGCCTCAGGGTTCACCCTCTCCGCGCTTGAGTCGCAAAAGGGCATTCTCTTGCCCGCGGCGCCGAACACTTCAGATCAACTGGCCTGGCTGGCCAACTGGGACTATCCCGGCAATCCCTATCACGGCTCGCGCTCCCTCAAGCTGCGGGCCTTCGTGCTCTCCGCAGTGGACTTGATGATGCTCGATGCGCTCTATGAGCATGACCCGCAGGGCGCCGCCCGCGCTGATTATCTTGGCGGCAACCTCATCTGGATCGGTTACACCTATCGCGTCGTCAAGGATGCCTTGCCGGCCGAGGCCCTGGCGGCTTTCGAAGCCGGCATAAAAAAGCAGGTCCTGCGGCTGAACCAGTGGGGACCTAAAGGGGCGATGACCGATATGGACCTGTTTGCGCCCGTAGGTTTAGGCCACATCGCGCAAGCCTCGGCCGATCCGGAGGTTAAACAGGTCGCGCAAAACTATGCCCGCAAGCTCTTCACCGATGAGCGTTACTTTCATTCCGCCGGCTACTTTGTTGACAACGGCTGTTTCGATACCTCCTACAACGGCATCAGCCTCTATTTCGCGACTTGGGCGGCGCTGCTCACGGATTGGCCGTTTGCGCGTGAGGCTCTCAACAAGGCCTTCTGCCTGAGAGCGCATCTCTGCTTTCCCGACCCGGACGGCACGTTCCATGGCCCCAGCCAGATGAGTTCCCGGACCTCTGCTCCGCCGCCGAGCGACCAGTGGAACTTCGCCCACCGGCCTTATGCCGCGGCCATGGTGACTGACGAGGCGCTCCATCTGGCGCCGCTGGCCGCGGAGAATACAATCAGAGCCGCGAGCGCAGCGGTGATCAATAGGCTTAACAACGAGCTGGCTAAGCCGGCGCCGGGCGAGCCGCAGATCTGGAAGGAAAGCCACTGGTACTCTCGGCGCAATTTTGCTTACGAGCATTATAAGAGCGGTGCCTACGCGAAAATGCTCGCGCTTAACAATTCGCCGCTCATGAAACCGCTTTACCGGCGTAACGAGAACTTCATCCGTGAATTTGAAAAAACCTTTGTGATCGCCCGGTTTAATGAGTATGCCCTGGCCATCCACACTGGGCCGGTTGGGAGAAGTGTCGGGCACAATGGCCTGCCTTACGGCTATGGCGGCGGCGAGCTTTCCGTTTTCTGGACTCCGGCCACCGGCTCGGTCATTCTCGGTCGCCGGCGCGGGGTCCAGGGAGACCCGAAGATAGATAGCTACGCCGAGTGGCGCAGTTGGCCCGTGCATGCCGTGACGGGCCTGACGGCCCGCGACGAACTTATTAGCTCTACCCGTATTGAGCGGCCGGCCGTCGAACTGGAGAGCGGGACAACGCAGGGCCAATCGCGGGTCTCCGGCCTGATGCCGAAATACAACAAGGCCCGGACGGCAACCAGCCCATCCGGAGTGCTCTATGAACGGCAGTTTGAATTTGATTCGGGAGGTCTGCGGGTTACAACTTCACTTAAGGCGCAGGGTGCGGAGCCAATGGTTGAGTTCTATGAAACAATTCCGGTTTTCCTGCGGGACGGTAATGTGAAGTCCGCCGCCACCATCGAGTTTCGTAGCGCGGGTCAATGGCTGAGAGCCACCGGCGAATATTCGAACAAGGTTGACGCCATCCGGTTGAGGCGTTTTGCGGGTGAGGTCTTGATCACGTTCAGCCAGCCGCGCCGCGTGAAATTGTCGCCAGCGGACTGGTCCGACGGCTACCAGACCGCGGCCGCCTGCCGCACGGTCCTGGTGGATCTCCTTGAGGGCGACGGCCAGCCGAAGGCGCTCACGAACGCCTCCGTAAGTTACGTGATTTCGGCCGGGGCGCCCGCAGAGCCAAAGCAATCGCCACCGGCAAAATAAGCAGGTCATCATAGGAGGAGCAGAAGCATCGGATAATATTTTTTGGCGTGTGTTGCGTGCGCCGCTCCCATGTGCGGCGGACACGGAGGTCCGCCCTCCCTTACCTTGGCAAAGGGCCTGTTTTCAACAATGGAGGGCGCGGCTCCGTCCGCGCTGTCCGTGTCGTGCGCCGACGCATTTTGCGAACCGAATTTGCCGCACTTGGAACAGAAAAACGACGAAGGAAGTAGACAATCATTATAGGAGGAGCATCCGCTATGCAATTCCAGAGACAAGTGACCATGGCAGCTCTCGCCACCCTTATCATTTCCGCCGCCACGGCCCAAACAGTATCAAATGATCAAACCCTGGCCGAGCCCGGGCAGGCCTATCGGCTCTACGAGGGTATCACAGTCTACATCAATAACCCGGAAGGCAAGGACTTTACCGTCTCCATAGACGTGCGCGATCTGAATCTCCGGGCCAATGGACCCCGCGAGATGCTCTTAAAACTCTATGATCCCGATGGCCAGCCGGTGGTGCGCGAGATTATCCCGGACGACGGCTGCGTCACGCCGAACTTTCCCGACCGCATCGGCGGCTGGGATCATGAGTTGCAATACTATGCCAACCTCTATGCCAAGGGCACTTTCCCCTCCTTCCGCTGGAGCGCCTGGTCGGACCCGGCGCGGCTTAACACGCTCGTTAAACGCGCGTTCGCGCGGCCGATCAAGGGCGGCAAAAAAGGCAGCTACCGCCTGGTGCTGGCGGGGACACCCGACCATTATGTCAGCCTGAGCATCAATCCGGAACTTAAGACCGCCGTCGGCGGGCATCCGAATTTTCTGCATGGGCACGGCGATCAACATAAGAAAAGTTTTATCTACGTGCCCAAGGGTACGGTCGGGCTTTTCTTTGCCGCCGTGGAGCCTGACCCGCCGCGCACGCGGCGTTTCAAGATTACCGCGCCGGACGGCAAGGTGCTGCTCGAGACCGAGGCCAAAGGCGGTTACGTCGCGACGATTGATGACTCCTGGCAAGGAGCTTCCCTCAACTTCGCCAAGCCGGGCGAGTATGACGGCAAGTTGCTGACCCTGGAAGTGGCGCCGGGAGAGGGCGATTACCTGGTCAGGCTTATGCTGCAGCAGCCGCAAGCGGGCGCGTTTAAGGATTATGTCGGCATGGGTTCTTCGGCCCTTCTCGCGCCGGACGCCGCCACGGCGCTGGCGCTTAAGGGCGGAACGCTGGAGGCGGATGGACTGGTCTTCTGGCATCCCTTCCAGGTCAGGTTTCACAACTGGCTTAAGGCCAACAAGCTTGAGGCAACCGACCAGGAAAAGGCGCTGCGCAAGGAGCTGGAAGCCGAGTTCAATGGCCTGCGCCTGCTGGAAACCAGCGATGGGCGCGGGGTGCTCTCCTGGGCCAATTGGGCCTATGCCATGGGTTACTACGGCTGCAAGATTTTCCAGAATGGCTGGCGGCTCATGCAGCGCGCCGACGTGCCCGCGGAGGCAAAGGCTCTTATCAAGGAAGGCCTGATTATGGCTGGCGACCGTCTGAGTTTTGCCGCCGGCGGCGAGACCGTCAACGGCAACGCCTTTGCGCAGATCAATGTGGCCTTGTGGTATAGTCACCGCGCCACCGGCGATGCGCTACAGAAGGAACGGTTTGAAACCTTCTGGCAGCGCTGGACGACCGAAGGCTGGGGGCGCGGGGCAGGTCTCTCGCGTTCGGGTGATGCCCAGGAGCATTTTGCCCACGATTGCCATTATGGCTCATACCTAATGGATAATTGGAAAGCGACGGGGAATCAATGGATAGCCACCGGCGGCATCCTGGGCGACGCCACCGACGACCCGCGCTTTCAGAAAGTGCTGGATCGCTATCAGGAACTTTACAGCTACCTGTTCTGCCGCGAGGTTAATCAGCGGGCCGTGGCCGCTAACCCCTGGTCGGCGCGAACGGCAATGTCGCCCCATAGCGAAGCCAATAACTGGGAGTCCGCTAAGCACCGCTGGAAGGGGGAGCCGGGGCCGGATTTCACGGTTAGCGTCAACGGCGGCGACGAATGGTTTGCGGCGCGCCGCAAGAATTATTATCTGCTCACCTTTCACGGCCGGCTCGCGCCGGAGTGGCTGGGCCGGTCCTTCTATGGCCAGGTAGGTTTTGGCGGCGGCATTATCTGCCAGCTTACCGTGCCCGGCAAAGGCCCAGTGCTGGCCTCGACCTTGCATGACTCCTATGGCAAGGGAATGGACCCATCCAATATGAGGAAGTTTCATGTTCATTCCCTCGTCGGCGAACTATGGGACAGTTTGCCGCTGATTTCCGCGATTAGCGAGCACGACAATGCCAAACTGAACGGAAACACCGTCACCAGCTCGGGTGAAGTCCGAGACGGCCACGTGAAAGTCACGCGCAGCTATACCTATAATGCGGATAGTATTGACTGTGCCGTCAGCCTGGCCGAATCGGATTACGCCCGCGTGCTATCAATCTGGGCGCCAGGACGCGAGTGGTCGGGCATCCGCCTGGCCTACGAGATGATTCCCTATCTGCCCAAGGACCCCGCCAACAAGAAGGCAACCATGGTCACGTTGTTCGATGAGACGGCCAAGGATCTTGGTGCGGCTGCCGCCACGCCTGTTCTGGCAAAGAGCATCCGCATTGACCGCGGCGGGTTTGGTGTCAATATCCAACTCGATCAGCCCCGCAAGGTTCTGCTGGGCAGCAATGACACCGTCCTGATCCAGTTGGTGGAACCCGGCGAAAAGCCGACCCCCGCCGATAAGGTCGCCCTGACCTATCGGCTGGCGCCCTTTGGCGGCTGAGATGCGCTGCGCATCCCGTATCCCTATGATGTTGCACCCTTTCAGGGTGCCAGCACCCCAAAGGGGTGCTACATTATAGCCCAGGGTTTTCCTGCCTGCCGGCAGGCAGGTACCCTGGGTTATCATGTTGCCGGCCGTCCCGCATTGCCCAGGTGCGCGATCACGCGCTCCAGACCGGCGACCACGCGGGCCATGCGCTCGTAATCAATCTGGTCGGGCGTATCGGTTAGCTCATGGTAATGCGGATAGCGGTAGGGGGCGGTGTCCGTGACCATGATGGCCGGGTAACCAGAACGACCAGTGATCGGACCAGCCTACGCCGGGAACCAGCCCCGGCAGCGCGGCGCCTTCCGATGGAAAAGCAGTCTCACGCCGGAACAGGTCAATGGCCTCGGCAACCAGTTTGCGGTTCGCCAGATTGCCGACAAAGCCGACGAAATTGCCGGTGGCCGGATAGAAAAAGCTGAATGGCCAGGGGTATTTCTGGCTTCCTTCTGCGTCGAGATAACAGCCAATTGTTTCTAAGCTCAGCATGCCCACGATCTTGTCGCCGCGGTCGCGGCACAGCCGGGCATAGACTAAGCTGCCCATCCGGCGGGTCAGGAAATGGGGCGGCTCCTCGTTGACGAAGGCGACGAAGCGCAGGGTGCGCTCGCTCGGCTTTCCGGCCATACGCCGGGCCAGGGCCAGCAGGGCGGCTACCCCGCTGGCGTTGTCATTGGCGCCGGGACTGCCCAAGACCGAGTCGTAGTGCGCTCCGACCACGATGATCTCCTCCTGGGACTTTGTGCCGCGGACTTCGGCAACGAGATTTCGGCAGGCCCGGCCAGCGGCCACATACTCTTGCCGGAAGACCTGGTAGCCGCTGGCGGCCAGGGACGCTTCGATGAAGTCCGCCGCCTCCAGCAGCGCGCGGTAGCAGACGGTGTTGCGCTCGCCGATTTCGCCGGAGAGTTTTTGGACGTCCCGGCGCAGTTCGGTACTCAAGGCAACTTCCTGCGCCGTGAGCGGCGGCAGCGGCCCTTGATGGCTTCGGCCCGGCATCTTTACCATCATCGCGATCAGCCCTCCCAGCAGGATTCCAAGAACGGCCAGGCGCAGGACTGCGCCCCAACTCGCTAATCCCGCGAAACGCGGGACAGGTCTGATTCGGAATCTCATCTCATCCGGCGAAACAGGGGTTGGAGAAACAACCGGCCGGCTGCCCCTTCGGCCTCGAATCGAACGTACGCCTCATCCGTCGCCGTATATTCGAAATGCCGGCCTTCCGCTTGAGAGCGTATGTTTCCCCGGGGACCCCTGAACCGGCCGACAGCGGCCGTCTCCAGCGTGATGGCGATGTGGCCGCGGTCTTCGGCAAACTCTTTTAACAGCAGGCCGGTCGAGG
>JACPGN010000116.1 GCA_016182435.1 Lentisphaerota bacterium
CTCTTGCTGGTCAACCTGTTGACCGCCGAGACGTTCCGGCTGTTTCAGGAGCGCGGCAGTCAGGTTGAATCCCAGGCGCTTGTTCTCGGGGTCGTTGTTTTCATGATCGCGCCTTTTCTGATCGGTCTGCTTTCTACGCTCTATGCCTCCATCCGCTACAATTTCCTGTTTGCCGAGGAACTCTGGCTGACGGTAAGCCGCGTGCCGCCCTGGCTTTATGTGGCCGCCACCTTGTTGCCGTGTTCACTGACCCTGGTAGCCGCCTGGAAGGCCAAGACTCTTTGTTATCAGCGTCTGTGGGACAGCGGCGCGAAGCCCGACGCCGGATGATAGACGACGGACGACAGCCTGCCCTGCGAAGCCCTGAGCGAAGTCGAAGGGGCGAAGCAGGGACGCCGGATGACAGACCAGAGAAGAAGGACGACCAACAACCGTTGCATTCCGCGTCAGCGATATACTTAAAGACATGAGAACCATTCTCCGTCAGGCCTGGACCCTTGCGAGCAATACTATGCGGGACATTGTCCGGCAACCAGTGATCCTGCTGTTGACCGCTGCCTGCCTGATTCTCACCGGGCTATTGCCTTCGGCCGCGGTATTTGCCTTCGGGGAAGAGGTCAGGCTGGTGCGTGACGGCGCACTGGCTTTCCATCTGGTCTTTGGCCTGCTGATTGCCGGCGCGGCCGCTTCGGCCACGATTTACACCGAAATTAAGCGGGGTACGGTCGCAACCGTTTTGTGCAAGCCCGTTGGCCGCAGTTTGTATTTCCTCGCCACTTATGCCGGTATACTGATCGTTATCTTGCTGTTCGGCGCGACCGCCCTGTTAGCCAGTTTGTTGAGCGTACGCATGGTCTTGCCGGGCATGCAAGTGGATGAACGGATTGGCGCAATCTTTCTGGCGGCCATATTGCTGGCCTTCGGCTACGCGGCGGCAGCCAACTTCCTATTTCGGCGCTCATTTGTTTCCCAAGCCTGGCTTGCGCTGCTGCCCTGCATAGCCATGGCGTTCCTGGCGGCGGCCTGGCTGGCCCCTCACGGCCAAATGGTTCACTTTGGAATGGGCACTCATACTCACGCCCACGAGGCCGCTCTGGCCACCGGAGGCCAGATGGTCCGCTTCGGTAGTCTCATGGCTTGGCAGATTGTTCCGGCCAGCCTGCTGGTCACGCTGGCGCTCACCGTCCTGGCGGCTTTTGCTCTCAGTTTCTCCACCCGCTGGCCGCCCGTCCTCAGCATTTCCGCCAGCGGCATTGTATTTTTCCTCGGCTTGATCTCGGATTATCTTTTCGGCGCCGCCACCGCCTGGTGGGCCAGATTATGCTACCGACTTATTCCCAACTGGCAGGATTTCTGGCTGGTGGATGCGCTGGCCGGCGGCGGGAATATCCCCTGGGGCTATGTGGCCGTGGCCGCGCTCTACGCGGCGCTGTATGCCGGCGCGGTACTCACCCTGGGTCTGCTGTCATTCCGCGAGGTGGAAATTTTATGAAGTCATGATCCTGGAAGTCCGATAGGAATACGAGGCTTGAAATTGGAATTGCTGAGCCGCGGAACTGATTCCTGATTCGTTGAAAATTTAGACTTGATGACCCTAATGCCCCGAAAATCTCAGGTCTTACTTCTACACTCCAACACCAATTCGTGCCGTCTCACTGTGGCGGCAAAGGGCAGCGCGACTACAAGCAGCGATTCCGAGATTTCGGCCTCTCCTCCTTTGCGGTATGGGTTGTGCGGCAAAGCCGGCCAAACCAGGCGGGCGCCCTTCGAAAGCATCATCCGCCAGCCCGCGTGCTCGACCCATTCACCCTCGTAATGGATTGATTCCTGGCCAAGCTTGGCCTGCTCACCCGAGGCGAAAATCAAGGGCTGCTCCAGTCGGGGAATCAATGTTACGTGCCCTTCCACCGGCTTTCCGGAACGCACGGTGGTCTCATAAACCAGCCTTAGACGCTCCCTGCTTTCCGGAGAGACCAGGACCGAGCAGGTTTCCTCCCCGTACTTGAATCTCAGGCCCCACGAGCCTGAGTCCTCGGTCAGAGAAGCTTCCGAAGGGAAGTGGCGAAGATCGCCGGAAGGGCGGAAATTAGGGTTTTCGTCTCCGGGGGTATGTTTGAGCGTGGAAATATCGCCGACGGTGAACGTGCTCCAGAGCGGTTGCAGCTTGGTGTTGCCGCCGCCGACAATCAGGCCGGTTCGGTCATGAAAGACGCTCACGAAGTTCTGGCGGTCCTGCTGCCAACGCTGCGGCGCCGGCTCGCAGACAAAGGCCGACAAACTGACAAACCATGGTCCCTGGCGGGCGATGAGCGCATCGTTGCCCAGGCGATGGATAGCCTTCTCCCGTCCGGCCGCGGTAGGCTCGACTTCGCCTTCCGCGCCGTAGAGCAGCAAGCTGGCGGCGTAGTCCGCGTCGAATCGTTTCCCTTCTTTGAGAAACAGGGCATGTTGCTGCTGGAGATAGCCGCGGCCCGCGGGCGTGTGACAGAAGCCGGGGTTCCCGAGATGGACGCCAGTGTGGTATGGATTCCGTTCATCAACCGTCTCGACGCTCGAGCCGTTGGGATAAGTATAGGCGGCGTGGAAGCGTGCCGCGCGCTCCAGGGCTTTGAGAACCCGGCCATCGCCCGATAGGGCGTAATACACGCCAAGGGCGTCCGAGTAGACGAATCCGTAGGCGACAACCGGACCGAAATGCTCGGACCAATAGCCATGAGGTGTTTGCTCCTCCGCCACTTTCAAGAGGAACGCTGCGGCCTGCTTTTTCCAATCGTCCCGGCCAAAGACGGCGCCGGCGCAATAAAGCCCCATGGCGTGATGGGCTGGGATGTTGTGCATGTGGCTGAGGCAGGTCTTGGAGATGCCTGCGTAGCCGAAAAGAAGGGCTTTCTCCCAACGAGCGCGGGCATCCGGCGGCATGGCCTCGCGCACGAGCGCAAAGGCTCGAATCCACCGGCTGTAAGTCCAAGGCATGTGGATTTGGCCCCAGGTGGAATGGTCTTTCTTCCGAAAGGTCCACATCCCATTTTCATCCGCGGCAGCGATGAGCGCGTCGCCGCCCCGAATGATGGCCTCAAGGACTCCGGGACGATGATGATGGGCGCTATCAGGCAACGACCATGCGGCCGCAAGGGGCAGGACCACATTCTGGTCTCGGCAAATCCACGGCTCGGTTCCGAATTGACCAGTGCTTTTTTGGGAGGACAGGATGCCGGGGATGGCTTTATCGAGGCTTTGGAGCAATTCGGACTCAGGTTTCCAAAGACGATTCATTATTCGGAGGATGATTCTACTTCTGACTTGACCTTGGCGCGCTCGGCCTGGTTTTCCGATTTCTGCTCCTGGAGGAAGGTTTTGCTCTCGGCGCGCTGAGTCTTGAAATGATCGCGGATAGCTTCCTTCTTCTGCGCAAAAGTCAAACTGGCATCGTTGGCGATTGACTCAAAAAACACCACGTTTTCCTTGTGCTTGGTCGCGCGAAAATCCACGCCCTCCTCGTATTGCTGTTCAAAGAAGCTGATCAGCTCTTCTTTCTGCGCATCGGTCAATTTCGAATTGGCGGCCAGGCGCTCCTTCAGAAAAGCCAGGTTTTCCTCGTGCTGTTGCCGGCGAAAAGCCTTGTTTTCCTCGGATTGCGTTTTGCGATGTTCGGCGATGGCCGAGTGGCGCTCTTCAGGGGTCATGTTTTTCAGGCTTTCGCGGAAGGCGGCGTTTTCCTGCTTTTGCCGCTGAATATGCTCACGGCGCTCCTGTTCCTCTAACTGGATCTGCCGTATATCGCGCGCGTGCGAGTGGCCGGGCCCCGGTGGGCCGGGGTCGGCGAGCGCCAGGGTGCCGTAAAACGATCCAACCATTGCCAGCAAAATTAATTTATCATTCATGAACGGCCCTCCCTCGCCTCGGCGTAGTCCGGCGACTGCCGGACGGAGCCTGGGTTCTATTCGTTGTCTGACTGAATCCTTTTGAGCTGCGGAATCACGCCTGGGCCCAACACAGTGTAGCCGCCTCACTCTGCTGAGGCGCAGTCGAATCGAAACGCGGCAACAGAGTGCCGCGGCTACAGCCGAACTCTGGTAATGCGTCAGTTATGAGGTGGTCGCGTGAAGGTAGGGACGGCTCGCCGAGCCGTCCGCGGCGCGTTCGGCGAACGCGCCCTACCTCTTACCCCCACAGATAGCTGAGGCCTTACGAACTCTGCGCAAAAAAGATTTCCGTCGGGGGTGCGTTACTGCACGATAACGCTCACGTGGTCTATGAGCATCACATCCGTGTTCAGGATGCCGTTCATGGGATAATCAACCGCGAACCAGAAATCGTAGCTCCCGGGCGGCAAGTTTATCGCCGGCAACACCGTCGTCGTTGACAGATCGAACAACGCGCCCTGATACACCGGCTCAAGCGCGCTCAACGCCCCGCTGAACGGCGTCCACTCCAAATCATCATCCATATACCACCAGGTGGCAAAATTGGCGGAAGCCACGAGCCACCAGTCAACCGCCGTCCCAACATAAATGTCCGCGTTCATGGACACAGTTATGGCTACGGTGTCGGCAGCGCTGACCGTTAGACTATCCACATTCTGGCCATTGGCCCTGATCGTCGGACCCACGGCGTCTACAGTTGGCTGGAGCGCCAAGTCCTGGCCATATAGACCAGTATCCGTTCCGACCAGCAAGGCATCCCAATAAAGGACATTGAGCTGGGTGCCATCCGGGTAACGCATTTCATCCGAGGTAAGCCACTCCGTGCCGCCCGCAGGCAGGTAATAGAGCGTTGTGCCGGAAGCTACAATCGGCACCTCATTGCTGGAGGCGTCAAAGCCGACCGTCATTACCGGACCGCGCCCCTGGGGCGTGCCGCCGGGGTTGGAGGCTTGAGGTAACCCATTGGTGGTCAATTGCGTCCAGGTTGAAGAACCGGCGGACCTGTAAAACACAACCGGTTGATACGCGGTTGTCCAGCCGGAGGCATAGATACCGCCGGTGGAATCATCGGCCAGATCACGGATGCTGATCGGATCTGACCCGAGCGATATCTGAGTTGAGCCGGACTCGTTTACGCGATAAACATGACCGCCCGTATTATTATTTGTGTTATAGGCGGCGGCGACATAAACCAGGCCCGTTCCGTTTTCTTCCGCGAAAATGATGTCATTGACATTGATGTTGGTTTCGCCGCCCAGGGGCACATTTGTCCAGGTTGTTCCGCCATCATCGCTGTAAAGCAGCCCGCCGATATTGGCAAACATGTTGGCGTAACGGCCGGCAAAAACATCATTGCCATTGACTTCCAGGCAGACAATATCGGGTTCCGCGCCACCGCCGGCATAATAAACACTGACCCAATTCGAGCCGCCGTCAGTGGTCTTGTAAATGCGCGTATTGCCGGCATAAACTGTCAGACCGTTCGTATCGGACTTATCCACCGCCACGGAATAATAGGGCGAGCCGTCACTATTGGGAAAGATGGCGTCCGTCCATTGCGGAGTTGTCTGGAAGTTTGTGGCGCGCCGGATGCCGCTTTTCGCCGCGGTCCAGGCAACGTTCTTGTCGTCGGTCATGTCAAAATCCTGAATCTGGACGGCTTCCAGTCCGTTGTCTATTTCAAATATATTGAAACAATTGTTGGTCGTTGAGCCGATGCCCTGATCGGTCGTAAAATAGACCACATTGCCATTCAAGGGGTCAACGCGCACTTCGCCATCGTTGCTGTGGGTGCTGGGCGGCTGAGACTGGTCGCGCGGAATGGAGCCCCACGAATTAGTCACCCCTTTATTGGTGCTGAAGGCCGAGCCGAAATAAACGCTGTATTCATTGGAATTGGCGCCGGTTTCCACATTGCCGCCGGAGGTGCCTTGCATACCCGTTCCAACGACTGTCCAGTTGGCCCCGTCATCGTCGGAATAAGCAATTATCTTCTGGGCGCCCGGGTCGCCGGTATTGGCGCAGACAAACAGACGTCCATCGGGGCCAATGCCGATTCGTTTTGCATTCCAGGCCGAGGCCTGCGCCGGCAGCGCTATCGTGCTGAAGGTGGTTGCGCCTGA
>JACPGN010000122.1 GCA_016182435.1 Lentisphaerota bacterium
CATCTTCCTCGGTCTATACTTCCCGCGTTTCTCCTTCTTCTTCACGGTAACACCTCCGAAGATCTTCAACAGATCTTCATTTAGAAGTGTTACCCTATTTCAACCCTCAAGAGCGGCCATTATCCCGTCGTTAGCGCAAGCATAACCAGCGGAAGCGCTTGTTTAACTCGGCTCATATTATTAGCTCCTCTATTCAGTTTTTATGATTCTTATTTTGCATCCAGATTATTTCAAACTCATTAAGCTGTTTGATATTTATCCGCGCCGTGGTCCCTGAACGGGTTATCTCCGGTTTTACGCTTCCCCGCCATTGCTGGACTGCCCCCATTTCAAACCATTCCGGCAGGGATACAGTCACATTCAAACCATTTTGCAGTTTCACTTTAAAGCGCGGTTCTTTCCCGCCGGCATTGGATTTGGCATCCGTTGTGTAATCCAGATTCCGGATCATTACCAGTATCCCCTTATCACCAGACCATGATTCATAGATTTTTACATAGCCCTTCGCCTCATCGCCTTCCGTCCGTTCCGAAACCAGCGCCAGCGGCGAAAGTATTTCCTGCCGGCCATGCACTTCGCGATTCAGACGCTTAATTGCTTCTTTCAGCGGCGGGTCATCAGCAAAGCCGGCGTTGTTTTCAAACTTATAGGCAAAGTATTTAATGCCTTTGCAGCCCCGGACGATACTCATCCAGGTCATGACCTCCAGTTCCGGCAGCTCAAGGAAGCGCTGGCCTTGCTTGAATGCCTCTGGAATCCAGAGGAACGGACGGGGACGGGTGGAGCTCCGAGCCTTTTCCAAGCTCTTTTCTTCCTCATCAATAAAACGGTCAGGTTTATGACTGTTGGCCAGGCAATAAGGATTGGCAAATGCGGCATCAGCAACCTGGCCATAGATGTTCCATAATTCAGGATACATGGCCGTGCAGTAATGGATTGCGTAGAGTTTATTCTTCCGCTGTTGAAAGAACTTGAGCCGTTCGGCAATGATCGGCGCCGCGCCGGCGCCATATTCACCGCTTTTAACGTCATGACAGGCAACGTCCGCGCCAAGCGCGTTAAAAGTATGGACGGGCACGTCGTCTTCCGGGTAAAGTGCCAGATCCTTGCGGTCCTTGTTTGAACCAAGGGCGTAACAATCGAGAAAAACACCATTCAGCGCGCGCACCAGGGCATGACGCTGCTTGCCGTCGGCATAAAGGACTTTAAAGCACAATGGCATTCCCGTAGTGATCAGAAATGGCGCCTGGCAGACGAGCATAGCCGGCGCATTTGGTTCTGGCGCGCGCAGGATCGTAAATTTCGGAACTTCACGCTGGTTGATCCAGAGCTTTTGCGGCGTTTCACTCTTCGGCTGGTACTGGAGATAGACCCATTTATAATCGAGAGAATAGGTGATCGCGGTAATCTGTTTATCCGGCGGGCGGTAGCGAGGAACCAGTATATTTTGAATCCCGCTAAGATCGGGACAAGTTTTGGATTCTTCCGCCTGTGGCGGGGTATTTTGGATTGCCGAGTTCGCGTTCGTGTCTGATGTAGACGTGAGCAGGCGAAGTTCCTGACGACCGAAATTCTGCGCCTTGAAATTGGCCTGGAATTCAACCGTTTCACCGGGTTTGAGTTCGTTGCGGGGATAATATTGCCACCAGGTTGCGGGACCATTTTTAGGGAAGTCGCCTTCAGTTGATTTGCCGGCGGACGATTTAATAAGTTTATCCGGCGGAACTTTTGGCAGGGACTTGCCGTTTAATTCCGCGCCGGTGAAGACAATGGTGTTCGTGGTGTGGTTGGAGATATAGACTTCAAACGTGTTGTAACCCAGTTTCGGTTCGGTGGAGACGGCATATTGGGTATGGATTTCAAGACCGCGGGGCGCTTCCGCGGGCATGCCCTTTTTTATGGCCGGTTCCAACCTGACACAACCGGTCAGCAGCAGAAGAATAAAAAATATTACCCGCGAAACTACGCGGAAACGTTCGATTGTTTTGCTTTCCACTTTAGCGTCCTTTTGCGTATTTAGCTGGCAATCATATCGAAGGGTAGCGGGCTTATTCCAAAGTGGTGAACACCTTCAGATTTACCACATTGCTCACGTCATTGGTGGGGCCGGCCCGCGGATCGCGGCCTTGCAGGTATTCGGTCAGGTTGCTTACCCCATCCCCGTCGCTGTCGCTGGCGGCGTCGTTCTGATTCGGATTCAGGCCGTTCAGGACTTCCCAGCCGTCGGGCATGCCGTCCCCGTCAGTGTCAGGATTCATAGGATTAGCGCCGTAAATGAAGACTTCGGCGTAATCGGAAAGCCCGTCCCCATCCGTATCTGCTTTATTATCAGATGTTTCGAGCTGTTGCTCCAATTCCCGGTCAAGCCCGTCCCCGTCTTCATCCACGTAGATTAACGACTCAAAAATTCGGGTCTCCCCACTCTGACGCCACAGATGGAGGACCGCCGCGTTCGTGTAAGTCGCCAGCGGCACGTCCAGGATGACCGTCGCCTCCGTGTTGCTGCCTGATTGGATATTGCCAAAGAGGTCTGTGACGACCGCTTGGCCGTTCGCGTCCAACAAATCCATGAACAGCATTCCGCTCGTGCTGTCAAAAAACTTCAGCCGGTAACGAACAGAATTTGCGAGGATATTTCTATCCAAATCCACGTTCAAACTGCCCTCATCAATATCGGCCGTTTCCGGCAAATACCACGAGACCGGATTGGACGACCATATCCCATCCACGCGATAAGCGCCTAAAATCCAGGAGGGTGCCGTGTAATCAAAGGCATCCTCTTCGGTCCAATCGGGATGGCCCCATAAAATCAGCGCACGCGATACTGGTGCGGCATCGGCCCCGTCGGGCACCAGGTCGGCATCGGAATCTTGATTCAGGGGATCGCATCCCGCTGTGTATTCCCACAGATTGGTCAACCCATCGGCGTCGGTATCAATCAGGGCGTCGCTGGCGTTGGTTTCTGAAAGGCCGAACTTGATCTCCCAAGTGTCCGGCATCTGGTCGCCATCGGTATCCTGCGCCCCTGCAGGAGAGGCTATGCCCCAGAGCAAAAGAATGCCCGCCAGGGAAAGACGCGCCAGAGTTGTCGGGCAAACCCACCTGCTAATAATTCCGTCATTGAGTAATTGTTTCATGGATACCCCCTGCAATAAGGACGCTTAGAAGCTGAAACCAGCGGGAAAGAAAAAGCCATTGGCGATATGCCAATGGCTCCTGCGGAAAAACAATGAAGTGAGACGGTAAGAAGGAGAGAAAAAGCTTGTCAGATAAGCATCTGACAGTATGATAAAATTGCCTGGTTGCCTGGTTGCCTGGTTGCCTGGTTGCCTGGTTGCCTGGTTGCCTGGTTGCTCATAAACTCTTGCCTTTTTCCTTTTTTAGCACTCTGTCAGCTTCACCTCACCCTGTCAACAATTATTTTTCATCTTATTATTTCAACATCCCGTGCATGGCCTCGGCCAGCTCGCGGACTTTTTTTGCCAGACGACCGGCGCGGGCCGCTTCCACGAGGGCGCTGCCGACCACGACCGCATCGGCATGCCGCGCCGCCGCGCGCGCTTGAGCGCCATCGCTGATGCCGAACCCGGCGGCAATGGGCAAATCCGTGCAGGTGCGCAGTTGCGCCATGTGTTTCTTGATGTCGGCGGCCAGCTCTTTGCGCACGCCGGTGACGCCCTTGACCAGGATATAGTAGACGAATCCATCGGCCGCGGCCAGCAGCCGGCGGGCTCGTTCGGGCGCGGTGGTCGGGGCGATTAGCTGGATGAACAAGAGCTTATGGCGCTTCATGAGCGCGCGCAGTTCGGAAGCTTCCTCGTAAGGCAGGTCTACCACCAGCAGGCCGTCAATCCCCGCGCTTGCTGCGTCCCGGCACAGCCGGGCATACCCGTAGCGGAAAAGCGGATTGGCATAGCTGAAGAGAATCATGGGGGTTGCAAACTTGCGCCGCAGGCGCGCGGCCAGGGCCAGAATCCGGCGCAAGTTTGTGCCGGAAGAAAGCGCGCGCTGGCCCGCCGCCTGGATGGCGGGGCCGTCCGCCGTCGGATCGGAAAACGGCACGCCCAGCTCCAGGATGTCCACGCCGTTAGCCAGGGCCACACGGATGTTGCGTTCCGAGGTTTTTAAGTCCGGGTCGCCGGCGGTCAGGTAGCCGATCAGCGCCTTGCGGCCCTGTTCGCGCAGCGTTTGAAATGTTTGCGTGATGCGGTTCATTGCTTATGTTTTCGTATCTGCTCAGGTCGCGGCCGACACGTATGCCCGAGGGAGTCTTTGACCACGGATGCCACGGATAGCACGGATTTTCTGGGCCTGCCCGCAGCTTGGCAGGCGGGCACAATTCCTGCGTATCCGTGTGATCAGTGTAATCCGTGGTTCCGAGTAGTTACATGTTTTCCATGTTTCTGCTGGTACGCCACAATGTTGTCCAGGTCTTTGTCGCCGCGGCCGGATAGATTGATAACTACCAGCGCCCGGCGTCCCAGCGCGCGGGCGCGTTTTTTAGCCTCGGCCAGGGCGTGGCTCGGCTCCAGCGCCGGCAGAATGCCTTCCAAACGGGTGAGGTCGTCGAAGGCCCTTAACGCCGCGGCATCGGTTACGGAGCAATATTCCACGCGGCCGCTGTCGGCCCAGTAGGCGTGTTCCGGGCCGACCCCAGGGTAATCCAGCCCGGCGCTGATCGAGTGGGCGTTCTGCACCTGGCCGTCGTCATCCTGGAGCAGGTAACTTTTGGCGCCGTGCAGGATGCCGATGCGTCCGGCCCCGATGCTGGCGGCATGCTTGCCCGTGCGCAGGCCAAACCCCGCGGCTTCAACGCCGACCAATCGAACTTGGACATCCTTCAGGAAAGCCGAAAAAATGCCTGCGGCGTTGCTGCCGCCGCCCACGCAGGCGATGATCATATTCGGCAAGCGCCCGGTTTTTTTAAGGATCTGCGCGCGCGTTTCCGCGCCGATCACACTTTGGAAAGTCCGGACCATGCTGGGGTAGGGATGCGGGCCGGCCACGGAGCCGATGACGTAGAAGGTGTCATCCACCCGCGCTACCCAGGCGCGCATGGCCTCGCTCATGGCGTCCTTGAGCGTCGCCGTGCCGCTGGTTACCGGATGAACGGTGGCGCCGAGGAACTGCATACGTTGCACGTTGGGCGCTTGGCGGCGAATATCCTCGGTGCCCATGAAGATTTCGCATTCCATGCCGAAGAGCGCCGCCGCCGTGGCCGTGGCCACGCCATGCTGGCCGGCGCCGGTTTCGGCCATGAGCCGCTTCTTGCCCATGCGCTGCGCCAGCAGGGCCTGGCCGATGGTGTTGTTGATCTTGTGCGCGCCGGTATGGTTCAGGTCTTCGCGCTTCAGGTAAAGGCGCGCGCCGCCGTAGGCCCTGGTCAGGCGTTCGGCAAAATA
>JACPGN010000134.1 GCA_016182435.1 Lentisphaerota bacterium
GGATTTAGCACCGCCATTGCCCGAGGAGAGCGTTTATTCAGGTCATCCCGCAGGCAATGTTCCAGCAGGGCCACGTCCGAGAGGCTCTGGACCTTGGTTACGCCCACTCTCCGGCAGAACTCGCGGATGGCTTCCGGCGTGTAGCCGCGCCGGCGCAGTCCGGCCATGGTCGGCAGGCGCGGATCGTCCCAGCCGGCAACCACCTTGGCGGTTACGAGTTCCTGCAGCAGCCGTTTGCTCATAAGCGTGTAGGTTAAATTCAGGCGCGCGAACTCGATCTGCCGGGGATGGCAAGGCACATGCAGCGCTTCGAGAATCCAGTCGTAGAGCGGCCGGTGCACTTCAAACTCCATGGTGCAGATGGAGTGGGTGATGCCCTCAATGGAATCCGAGAGGCAATGGGCAAAGTCATACATCGGGTAGATCGGCCAGGTTGTGCCCGTGCGGTGATGCGGCGTCTTGTTGATGCGGTAGATCACCGGGTCGCGCAGGTGCATGTTCGGGCTGGTCATGTCAATCTTGGCCCGCAGCACGTAAGCGCCTTCGGCTTCCTTGCCGGCGCGCATGCGCTGGAAGAGTTCCAGGCTTTCGGCAATTCCGCGGTTGCGCCAGGGGCTTTCCTTGCCGGGCCGGGTCGGCACGCCGCGGTAGTCCTTGAATTCTTCGGTGCTGAGCGTGCAGACATAGGCCTTGCCCAGCTTGATCAGCTCAAGGGCATACTGATAGAGCCGCTCGGAGTAATCGGAGGCGTAATAAAGATGCTGGCCCCAGTCGAAACCCAGCCAGCGGATGTCCCGCTTGATGGCTTCGATGTATTCGATCTCTTCGGTTTCCGGGTTGGTATCGTCAAAGCGCAGGTGGCAGCGCCCGCCGAACTCGGCGGCTAATCCAAAGTTCAGGCAAATGCTCTTGGCGTGGCCGATGTGCAGATAGCCGTTTGGCTCGGGCGGGAAGCGCGTGACTACCTGACTGTGCTTGCCGCTCTTGAGATCGTTTTCAATGATCTCGCGGATGAAATGGCGCGTTGTGGAATCGTCGGGCGCGATCATAATGTTGTCCTACAGTGGTTTGTCGGCCACAACTAAAGCCGGCTAAAGCCCGCAACCCAAGAAAATCAACCACTGATGGACACTGATAAACACTGATAATCCTGAGATTTCCATCCGTGTCTATCCGTGTTCATCTGTGGTAAAAAATCTTTACTGATGTTTTCTTGTTTTTTATAGCGGCCGCGCGGGGTAAAGCTAAATACGCTCTACACTCAACGCTTCACGTGCTTACGCCGTATCGGGCGCGATAGGCCTTTTCCAACTTCGCGAGATCGTCTTTCGTGAGCGCGCAGCCCGCCTCTGCCAGGGCCGCGAGGGCATAGTGCAAGCGCCGCAAAGTCATATCCCGACCGAGGAGCAATATGCTGTCGAAGAGCGGCAAGGACACGGCCGCGCCGGAGATGGCGATATAGAAGGGGGCTAATAATTCCTTCAGCTTCAGCGCTTCGATCTGCGCTATCCGCCCGAAAATCCGCTTGAGCGCTTCAAGAGACCACTCTGCGCTCTTTTCGATTTCCCATTGCGCGATGCGCAGCAACTGAACGACGCGTTTGCCCGGGAGCCCGGTGTTGAGCAACGCGGCAGTCGCATAGCTCAGAGAGTCGGCGAACAGAAAGGCGGCCAGCGGGACCAGGTCGGCAAGCTGGTTCAAGCGCGGCTGGGCTAAGGGCAGAATTTTACGCCAGGTTTCTTCGTTCAAGCCCCAGGTTTTCAAGCGGCCCCATAATTCATCCAGGGAGAGCGCGCGCAGACGCCGCCCATTAAAGGCCTGTAACTTTTGGAGATCGAAGATCGGTCCGCCCAGGCTGATGCGCTTGATATCAAAGCCTTCGGCCAACTCCGCCAGCGTGAACTGCTCGCGGCCATCCGCGAAGCTGTAGGCCAGCAGGCCCAGGTAATTGAGCAGCGCTTCCGGCAGGATGCCGGCGCGCTGGTAATAGAGGATGCTGACCGGGTTGCGGCGCTTGGATAGCTTGGTCTTGTCCGGGTTGCGCAGGAGCGGCAGATGAAAGAATTGCGGCGGTGTCCAACCAAAAGCTTTATAGAGCAGAATGTGTTTCGGCAGGGAGCTGAGCCATTCCTCGCCGCGGATGACGTGGGAAATTTCCATCAGGTGGTCGTCCACCACGTTGGCCAGGTGATAGGTCGGGAAGCCGTCGGCCTTGAGCAGCACCTGGTGGTCAACCTTGTTCCAGGGAATACGGACTTCGCCGCGCAAGCCGTCGCGCAGTGCGCATTCGCCTTCCGCCGGGACGCGCAAGCGGAGCACATGCGCTTCACCGGCTTGGATTCGCCGTTCGGCTTCCTGGGCGCTCAACGCGGCGCAGCGGCCGTCATACCCCAGGAAACCGTTCTTAACCGCGGCCTGCGCGCGGCGCAAGTCCGCCAGGCGCTCCACCGTGCAGAAGCAGGGGTAGGCTGCGCCATTAGCCGCCAGCGCGCGGCTATGCTCCTGGTAGAGCGCGAGGCGCTCGCTCTGCCGATAAGGGCCGAAGGGTCCGCTGCCGTCCGGGCCTTCATCCCAGCTTAAACCCAGCCATTTGAGCGCGCTTAAAATTGCTTCCTCAGATTCACGACTGGAGCGCTCCCGGTCGGTGTCCTCGATGCGCAAAATAAACTCGCCGCCCTGGTGTTTGGCGAAGGCGTAGTTGAAGAGCGCAATATAGGCTGTGCCGATATGCGGCGAGCCCGTTGGCGAAGGCGCGATGCGCGTGCGGACTTTCATGTTCTAGCTGCTCCTCTCTGGTCAGGAACTATGCCGGAACCTCGCGCGCAACTCAATGGAAAAAGCGGCGCAAAAAAGGCGCAGAGTGGAAAAGAGCAAAATCGCCCGGTAAGTTTTCCCTTGTGCCGGGGAATCGAGTGGCTTACGATAAACACCTGAATGAACGTTGGGATTTTCAGGTATAAGCGCGGAAGGCGCGGACGGCCTGCCCGATCTCGGCCAGCCCGCCTGCAGCGCTATGCGCAGCATTGCGGGCAGGGGAGCCGCGCCAAAATTCCTGGTAGCCGCGCCCGTGAGGGCGTGGATTCTTCCGGTGGCCACGGCGTCACCGCCGCGGCTACAAGTGTATGATAGGGCGGACTTCCGTGTCCGCCGCGCTTCTTAATTACTGGCCGAAAGCAGAAATGACCATGCAAGCTTCAGCACGATGGCACACCATGGCTGTGGCGGCGGCGGTGCTGATGCCGGCGCTGGCGCAAACCGTTTCCGCCGTTACGGCGACGGGCGGCGACTCCACCAGCGTCGTTGGCGATTATAAAATCCATACATACACGAATAGCGCCGTCACTGGCAGCTTCGTAGTCATAACGGGTGGCAACGTCGAGGTGCTGGTGGTGGCGGGCGGCGGCGGCGGGGGTGGAAATACCTATCAGAGTGGTGGTGGCGGCGGCGGCGGGGTTGTTTATACCACAGGTTATAGCGTTGCAGCGGGAACATATACCGTCACGGTTGGCAGCGGCGGGGCCGGAGGGATTACCAGCAGAAGAGGAACCAATGGCGCCAATTCCACTTTTGGCGCTCTGACTGCGATTGGTGGCGGAGGAGGAGGCAACTATTCCGTCGGAGGAGGTTTGAACGGGGGTTGCGGTGGCGGCGGCGCATCCCAGTTGAATCTGACTGGTGGAACAGGCAGTCAAGGGGGAAATGGTGGAGCAGGGCAGGCTGGCTCTCCCTATACGGCCGGCGGCGGCGGCGGGGCAGCGCCTGCTACGGGTGGGAGTGGAGCCGCTGGTGGAAATGGCGGCGCCGGCTATACCTCAACAATTTCCGGTTCTTCCGCTAAGTATGCGGGCGGCGGCGGGGGTTCGTCTTACTCTGGCCCGCAAGGAACAGGTACGGATGGTGGAGGCAATGCTGTGTACAATGGTAATGCCGGCAGTGGAACAAATAACACTGGCGGTGGCGGTGGCGGTGTGTCATGGACGGCGGGAAATGGCGGTGCGGGCGGCTCCGGTATCGTGATTGTGAGGTATATCCTTCCGGCGGGCACGGTCTTTTCATGGCGTTAGCCTGCGTTCGCCGCGGAAAATTGACCGTAAACTTGCCCAGCAAGTTTTTTTTTCTTGTTCCGAGGAATCGAGAGGCTTAGCATAGTAGCGCTTTCTCTTAATTGCCAGCCGATAGGAGAAATAACCACGCGAACTTCAGCACGAGGGTTCACCATGGCTGTGGCGGCGGCAATACTGATGCCGGCCCTGGCGCAAACCGCTTCCGCCGTTACGGCGGCGGGCGGCAACGCCACCAACGACAGCGACCGCTACCGCATCCACACGTTCACCAATAGCGCCACCGCCAGCAACTTCGTCGTCGCGACGGGCGGCGACGTCGAGGTGCTGGTGGTGGCGGGTGGCGGCGGCGGTGGCGGCGGAACGGGCGGCGGCGGTGGCGGCGGCGGCTTGATTTACAGTAATGCGTTCCCGGTAAGCCCCGGCGTGATTTCTGTCGTCGTGGGCGCCGGCGGCTCCGGCGGAATCTGGTCTAGTTCTACACCTGGAAAGAAGGGGACAAACTCCGTTTTTGGAAGCTTGACCGCTTTCGGTGGCGGAGGTGGAGGGGGCCAGCAAGCCGCAGGTAATGCCGGCGGCTCCGGCGGTGGCGGTGGCCATAGTGGTAGTGCGGGAGGCGCCGCGACTAATGGTCAGGGAAATGCCGGCGGAACGGGCGGCTCCGGTGGCGGTAATTATCCCTGTGCCGGGGGTGGGGGAGCGGGTACGGTGGGCAGCAATGGCGTTGGTTCCACTGTAGCAGGAAAAGGCGGCGCCGGACTTGCCTATTCGATATCCGGCGCCACGAACTACTATGCCGGCGGCGGCGGTGGCGGAACTTATAATGGCGGCACACTGGGTACCGGCGGCTTGGGCGGCGGCGGCAATGGGGGCGCTGCTAATATGAACGGCACTGCCAATACTGGCGGCGGGGGCGGCGGACAAAAAAACGATTCCGGCGTGGCTGCCGGCGCGGGCGGCTCCGGCATCGTGGTTGTGCGGTATATCCTTCCGCTGCCGGGCACGGTCTTTTCGTTCAAGTGAGTTCGGCCATAGCCGCGGCAAATTGACCGTGGAATCGGGTGTTAGGAGCTATTATCGGATGACCCACCCCGGCTTCGCCACCCCTCCGCTGGAGGGGAACCGGAGCGGGCGCGGCGACGGAGCCCGTCGCCCTCCAGAGGAATGGGTCATGGAGCGGCGACGGAGCCCGTCGCCCTCCAGAGGAATGGGTCATGGAGGGCGGTCGGCCCCGACCGCCGTGGGCTCCCCTCCTGGGAGGGGCAGGGGTGGGTTGGTGGTTCCAGCGGCCACACTTTTACA
>JACPGN010000123.1 GCA_016182435.1 Lentisphaerota bacterium
CGGCCGCGTGGCCTTCCGGCTGTATGACACCTTTGGGTTTCCCGTTGAGTTCACCGAAGAAATCTGCCGCGAGCAGGGCCTGAGAGTTGACCAGGATGGTTTCGCTAAAGCCTTCGCGCGCCACCAGGACGTGTCCCGGCAGGGCGCCGACAAGGTATTCAAGGGCGGGCTGGCCGACAACGCCGAGACCACCACCCGCTTACACACCGCCACGCATCTCCTGCACCGGAGCCTGCAGGCCGTGCTCGGTCCGCACGTCAAGCAGAAAGGCTCCAACATCACGGCCGAGCGGCTGCGGTTTGATTTTTCGCATCCGGCCAAGCTCACCCCGGAAGAACTCCTTCGCGTCGAGGCGCTGGTCAACGAGCAGATCAGGAAGGCCTTGCCGGTTGCCGTGCAAGTGATGAATCTGGAGGAAGTGAAGGCCGCAGGCGCCCCGGCGCCCTTTGCCACCCGCTATGGCGAACAGGTCAAGGTTTTTTCGATCGGCGGTTTTTCAAAGGAGGTCTGCGGCGGGCCGCACGTGGCCAATACGGCCGAGCTCGGCCATTTTAAAATTCAGAAGGAAGAAGCCTCCAGCGCCGGCGTCCGCCGCATTCGCGCGGTGCTTATGGAAAAACCAGCCTGAGTGAATGGGGGGCGTCGATCCCAATGGCCTGACGCAAGGTCAGGCCCTACTCCCCCATTGACTGACCCATTCCAATCCGTCAATTCGGGCGCTTGACGGAGGCGAAGGGCGAATGGCAGAATACGGTTGCTCTTCCTCCGCTGCTGCCCATGCCCTTATCGGCCTGGGGAAAGAACTGTATGGGACTTAACCGCAAGGAAAAACTGGAGCGCTATTTTCTCGCCGTGATCAGCGGACGGCGCGTAGGGCGCGGCGCCGATTGGCTGCGCACCGTATTGAAGTCCCTGTCGCGCCTCTATGCCGCCGTGGTGGCTGGCCGCCATTTCCTGTTCGACCATCGCATTTTCCGCCACCACACGCTCGGCTGCCAGGTGATCAGTATCGGCAACTTGACCGTCGGCGGGACCGGCAAGACCCCGGTGGTCGAGGTCTTTGCCCGCGCGCTCCAGAAAGAGGGCCGCACCGTCGCGGTGCTCAGCCGTGGCTATAAGAAACAGGAACATTCCCTTTGGAAACGCCTGCTGGATCAACTTACCGGCCGCGAGCGGCGCCGCGCGCCGCGGCTTGTCTCGGATGGCGCGGAACTTCTGCTGGATTCCGCCATGAGCGGCGACGAACCCTACATGCTGGCCGCCAACCTGCGCAACGTGGCCGTGCTGGTGGACAAGAACCGCGTCAAGAGCGGACGCTATGCCATTGACAAACTGCATTGCGATACCCTGATCCTGGATGACGGGTTTCAGTACCGCTCCCTGAAACACCGCGTGGAGGTCGTGCTGGTGGATGGCACCAATCCGTTTGACAACGGTCATTGTTTGCCCCGCGGACTGCTGCGCGAATCCATCAGTAACATCCGGCGGGCCGATTTTATTTTCATCACCAAGTCCAACGGCCAGCATGCAGAACCGCTGAAAGCGCGCTTGCGCTCCTTGAATCCCAAAGCCGAAATTTCGGAATGCAGCCACAAGTCGAAGTATCTGCAGAACGTCTATACCGGCGAGCGGCAAAATCTCGATTTTCTGAAGGGCCGCAGCGTGGCGCTCGTTTCCGGCATTGCCAGCCCGGAAGGGTTTGAGCGGGAAATCATCCACCTGGGCGCGGGGATAGTCTATATGAAACGCTACGCCGATCATCACCGCTACACCCAGCAGGAAATCATTGACCTCATCAATAAGGCCAAAAAACAGCGCGCGGAGCTCATCATCACCACCGAAAAAGACGCCGTGCGCTTCCCGAAAATCGAGCGGCAGGATGTGCCCATCTATTTCCTGCGCGTGGAAATCGAGCTGCTGAGCGGAGTAGAAGATTTTTATGCGTGCATCTCCCGCATCTGCTTCCGCTGAAGAGCGCCGTGCGTCCCGCCCAACGGCGCTCCCACTAACGTAAGCGTATTTATGTCTTTGAACACTAAGCCGTCCGGAGCAGCCACTTTAATCGTCGGCCTCAACTGGCTGGGCGACAGCCTCATGAGCATGCCGGCCATTCAGGCCTGGCGCCGCGCCCATCCGCAAGGGCCCCTCGTGCTGCTGGTGAAAAGAAAGCTCGCCGAGTTGTGGACGCTGCAGGCGGCCATTGACGAAATCCTGGTATTGCCGGAAAACCCGGGGAGCTTGCCGCGGACCATTCGCGCGGTAGCCGCCCGCCAATGCCGCGCGGCGTTTATTTTGCCACATTCTTTCCGCTCCGCACTGGTTCCTTTTCTGGCGCGCGTCCCGGAACGCTTGGGACTGCCCGGCCATGGCCGCGATTGGATGCTCACCCGGGTCGTCCGGCCGCCGGCGCAGCCCGGCCGGGAACACCAGTGTTATGAATACCTGGTGCTCTTCGGTATGGCTGATGTCCCGGTGGAAGCCCCGCGCCTGAGGCTTACTCCCGAACTTTCCGCGCGCGCCCGGACGCTGTTAGGGTCATCCGGCCAAGGTTGGATTGCGGTCTTGCCCGGGGCGGCCTACGGGGCGGCCAAACGCTGGCCGGCCGAGCGGTTTGCCCTGGCGGCGCGGTTGTTGAAAGAGCGCCTGAACTATAATATAGTGGCGCTCGGATCGGCCGCGGAGCGCGCGCTGGGCGAAGTCGTGGCGCGGGGCGCCGCGCCGGGGAGCTTAAACCTGTCCGGGCAGACATCGCTTCCGGAACTGGCGGCCGTGCTCGCGCAGTGTAAACTGGTCTTGAGCAATGACAGCGGCGGAATGCACCTGGCCGCGGCTTTGGCCATCCCGGTGGTGGCCGTGTTCGGCATTACCGATCCGGCGCGAACTTGCCCCTTGGGCCGCGCGGCGCGAGTCTTGCAGGATAGCGCACAGCGCAATCGGGATCTCCGGCGCGATTCGCCCGAAGCCCGCGCCGGCCTGCTGCGCATCACGCCGGAACAGGTGGCTGCCGCAGCGCTGGAGTTGCTCGCAGAATGGCCAGCCACCGACAACGGACACCGGAAGCGGGAAAATAGATGATTTGATGATTGGTTGATTCGTCATATCCTGGAAAGATGATTCGATGATTGGTTAATTAGTTAATTTGTCAGATTATGAAAATAGGATATTCCCAATA
>JACPGN010000124.1 GCA_016182435.1 Lentisphaerota bacterium
AACCGATGATCGCCTGGGCGAAATTGCCTTGGTTGCGCTGGTTTCTGGGCGAAGCCGGCGCGCCCGAACCGCCTTTCACCCATTGGCCGCCGTTTGGCGATCCGGCCTATGGCGGGTATTATGTCCAGCGCAGCGATTGGGCGCCCACCGCATGCTATCTGATGGCGGACGGCGGGCCGTGGGGCACCTCCCACCAGCACGGCGACAAACTTTCGTTTGCCCTCAGCGCCTATGGCGCCGATTTTATCGTGGATCCCGCCACCACGACTTATGCCAGCAACGCGCCCGGCGCCGTCATTTCCATGCTGAATGCGGGCTTTCTGCACAATACGATCTCCGTGGACGGCGTAGACGCGCACATGAAATCCGCCGACGATCTGGTGTCGCGTGTGCCTTTGTCCAATCGCTGGGAACAGCGGCAGCAGGCCGTTCTGTTTGTCGGCGCGTACGACTTCGCCCCGCTCAAGCCGGTGCGGTGGGAGCGCCGGATTTGCTTCGTGGACGGCGCCTACTGGCTGCTCCAGGATGTGTTGACCGGCGCCGCGGGAGAGGTGGCGGTTGAGCAGAATTTCCAGTTCGACGAGCCAATCGTGGTGCGAATCGAGGGCGCCTATGCGCTGGCGACGGCGCCCAACGGCGCCCGGCTGTGGATACGGCCGTTAGCCAGCGCGCTGAAGCCGACAATCGTCATGGGAGATAAAACGCCCCGGAACACCTATTCCACCCAAGCTTACTCGCCGCAAGAAGCAGGCAATCCGCGGCCGTGTTGGTTCGCGCATGGCCGGGGTTGGGTGGGACGTTGCACGGATCGGTTGTTTCCGGCGCCGGCCGTGACTTATGTTGGCCGCGTGCGCTTGCCGGCGATATTCACGCTGGCATTGGTTCCGCTGGCGCCGGGCGTCGGCGACGAAGCCCTGCCGGAAATTGTCCGGACGCCGCGCGAGAATGGCGAGGAATGGCGCTTGCCGACCCGCGGCGGGGCATTGCAATGGCGCACGGCGCTGGATCAGTGTAAGGTGCTCTCCTGCTGAGCGTTGCTTATAAGTGGTTTGAAATCTTTCCCATAAATCATGAAATAGATAGCCCCAAGCAGCCCGCAGGCGCATGCGGTCAGGAAATTGGCCGCCGGCGAGACCAGCCAGAGTAACGCCCCGCCAAACGCAGCCAGCGAAACAATCACGTCCCGCAGCAGATAATATAAACCGAACATGCCGGCCTTCCGATCTTCGGGCGCCAGGTCCAGGATCAAGGCCTTGCGCGTCGGCTCGCCGAATTCCTTGAGCCCCCGAATGACAAACGCTATCGCCATCAGGGCGAAAGAGCGGGAAAACAGCAGGATCAGCGGGAACAGGGCAAAGTTGAAAAAGGTGATGACCACGAACGGCTTCTTGGCGCTGCGGTCGGCCAGGTAAGCCACGGGCACATAGATCAGCATGGCCGTGGTCATTTCTATAACGGTCAGCGCGCCAAATTGGACGGCGGAAAGCTGGTTATTCTTCATGCACCAGATGACGACAAAAGCGTAAGGAATCTGTTCGGCGAACCGCGCCAGGATGTCGGATAGCAGCAGTTTTTTCAGTTCCGGCGCCATGCGGCGCAAAAGCCTTAAAGGATTCTTCTCGGCCGGTTGACGCGCCGGCGAATCATCCGTGATCAAGGCTTGCTGGATGGCCAGCGAGATTACCGCCAGGACCAGGGCGATGCCAAATGAGATGCGCACGCCGGCGCGCTCGCCGAAGAACGCAATCATGATGCCGCCCAGCAATGGTCCGAGGGCCTTAGGCAGACGCCGCACCAAGGAGTTCATGGAAACACCCATAGTGCGCTTGTCGGTTGGCAAAACCCTGGCCACCAGGCTCATGGTGGCCGGCATGGAAAGGGCGCTCCAGGACAGGAAGAAGACTGAGCCGACAATCACCGCTAAATATCCGCCCGGAAACGAATAGAGCGCCGAGAGCAGATTGTCCATGGCGTTCAGGAACCCGACGGCCAGGATGCCCCCGCCCAGGGCCAGCATATAGATCGGCAGAAACCGCTCGGCCATCTCTTCGCCCACGCCGATCAGCACGACCATGGCCAGCATGGCCACCATGCTGCGCTTAAGCGCG
This sequence comes from Lentisphaerota bacterium, assembly GCA_016182435.1. The sequence goes on from JACPGN010000124.1 coordinate 2,109, forward strand.
AAAAAATCAGCCACGCGCTCTAATCCCCTGGTTTTCATAATTGCTCTTGCCAATGCGCTTATTTATGGAAATAAGTTTTAGTCTCGCGGCAGATTACCGGCGTCAGCAGAATCAGCGAGATAAGGTTGGGAATAGCCATGAAACCGTTGGTGATGTCGGCAAAGGACCAGACGGACGAGAGCGTCGCAACCGAGCCGACCATCACGGCGGCAATCCAGAGGTAGCGATAGGGCTTCACCGCCCTGGGACTGAACAGATACTCGACCGCTTTTTCACCATAATAGGACCAGCCCAGGATTGTCGAAAAAACGAAAGTAGCCAGGCCCACGGTCAACACAATAGGACCAATATAAGGAATGGCGCTGAACGCGCTTTTAGTCAAAGCCGCTCCGGAAAGCCCTCTGGTCCACTCGCTGGAACTGACAATGACCAACCCGGTGATGGCGCAGATGACCACGGTATCCCAGAACGTGCCGGTGCAGGAAACCAGCGCCTGGCGGACCGGCGTCCTGGTCTGCGCGGCCGCGGCCACAATCGGCGCCGAGCCAAGCCCCGCTTCGTTTGAAAACAGGCCGCGCGCCACGCCATAGCGCATAGCCTCCTTCACTCCCGCGCCGATAAAGCCGCCCATGGCCGCTTGTCCGTTGAACGCCGAATTCAGGATTAAAACGATGCTGGGCAGAATTGATTGGTAATTAATCGCCAGTATGGTCAGACAGCCCAAAACGTAGAATACCGCCATGAAAGGGACCAGCACCTGACACGCCCGGGCGATGGAGTTGATCCCGCCCAGAATAACCGCGGCGGTCAGGATGGTCATAACCGCGCCGCTGATCCAGGGCGACACATGCAGCGTGTCTTGCATCAGCGCTGTAATCGAATTGGCCTGCACCATGTTGCCGATGCCGAAGGCGGCGATGGCGGTGAACACCGCGAACAGGATGCCCAGCCATTTCTGTCCGAGGCCGCGCTCGAGCACATACATCGGCCCGCCCGCCATGACGCCAGAGGGCTCAATTATGCGGTATTTCACGGCCAGCAGCGCCTCGGCGTATTTGGTCGCGATGCCGAACACGCCCGTGAGCCACATCCACAGAACGGCGCCCGGACCGCCGGCGGCCACGGCCGAGGCCACGCCGACGATATTGCCCGTGCCGATCGTGGCGGCCAGCGCGGTCATCAGCGCGCCGAACTGGCTGATATCGCCGGGGCCTTCCCGTTTACGGCTGAAGGATATCCTGATTGCCCGGCCGATGTAGCGCTGGATGAACTTTAAACGGATGGTGAGATAAATGTGCGTGCCCAGCAGCAGGACGATCAAGGGCCAGTTCCACACCAGGTCGGCGATCTTGCTTAAAATTGGTTCGAGTCCTTGAAGCATCGGAATTTCAATGTTGTAGCCGGGGTCGCCGACCCCGGACCGGCCTCCACGCTAAAGCGTGGCAGGCACCGAGCTTGCCCCGCAAGGCGGGGGCCGGCTACAGTTTTTAGTTGCCGAAGGCCTAATTCACATTAGCGCCGGCCGAACACCAGTGATAAGATAAAAAACACAATAGCCCAGATGACGATAGTGGCGCCCGTGGCCGTGCCCCAGTAGAAAGAGGTGATCAGCCCCAGGACGCTGGAAAGGACGCTGACGATTATGGCCAGCAGCACGTAAGCTTGCATACTGCGCGCCAGGTTGCGCGCGGCGGCGGCGGGAACGATCAGCAGGGCATTGATGACCAATAGACCGACCCAGGGGATGGTAATGGTTACCACCAGGGCGACCAGCACGGCGAAACAGGTTTCCAGCGGCCAGACCGGAAACCCGCGGGCGCGGGCCAACGACCGGTTCACTCCGGCGAAAAACAATGGATTAAAAAACGCCAGCCACCCGCCGACAACTATCGCCAGCAACAGCATGAGCCGCAGAATTTCAAACGGCCGGATGGTCAGCAAATCGCCGATCAGGTAACTGGAATAGCGCGCAAAGCCTCCGCCCCGTGACAGCAGGACGACGCCCAGCGCCACGGCCAGAGCCATGATCAGCCCGATAATGGTATCGGTCGAGGCCGAGGAGTACCGGCGCAGAACGGAAACGAGGACGGCCAGCACGGCCGCAAAGCCCAGCATGGCCCAGAGCGGGTCGGCCAGCCCCGCCAGGATACCGATGGCAATGCCGGTCAGGGCCGCATGCCCGATGGCGTCGGAAAAAAACGTCATCTGGTTGCTGATCACCAGGCAGCCAATCAGCGCGAAGAGCGGCGCAAGCAGCAGGACCGCCAGCAGGGCATTCTGCATGAACACGAACTGGGCCCACTCAAACGGTAAATGCCCGGCGATCTGGTGCCAGAAGGTCATAGTAACAAGATGTCAGATATCAGAGGTCAGAAGTCAGTTCGTAATTACATGCTATCCCTTATCTGTTGTCCCGCGCAACGCGGGATAAATCTGTCGCTTGCCACGCGTCCCGCGTGGTCCGGCGTCCACCTGGTGCGCGCAGTTCTGATGCTGGCGCAAGCGAGGGGGTTCCTTCTCCATTTGCTGGAGGCCCACATTGGCCAGGTCAACCCCAAAGGTTTGGCGGATGCATGGTCCCGCGAGCACCTCGCGCGGGGCGCCATCGCAGAGAATGGTGCGGTTCAGACAAATCATACGGTCGGCAAACCGGGCGGCCGTGGGAATATCATGCGAACCGAGCAGGATCGAGAGATCGTAGGTCCGGCGCAATTCGGAAACCATGCGGTAAAAGAGATCAATTCCCGATGGGTCTACGCCGGAGACCGGCTCGTCCAGCAAGAGCAGGTCGGGGGTCGGCATCAGGGCCAGGGCCAGCAGCACTCGTTGGAGCTCCCCGCAGGAGAGCCGGCCCAGGCGCTGGTCGAGCAGGGCCTGGGCGTTGACTAACGCGAGCATATCGTTGGCCTTCGCCCGCAGCGCGCGGGGATGGCCCAGCCAGACCGGCCGCTGCGCCAGGGCGCCGGAAAGCAGGTCCAGGACCGTAACCGGCGCCAAGGCGTCAATATCAAGCTTCTGGGGCACATAGCCGATCCGCGGGTGGACAAAGCGCTCTTCGCTGTCGGCGTGAACAAACCGTAGCGAGCCGGTATAGGGTAATTCGCCCAGCAGTGCGCGGAAAAGCGTGGTTTTGCCCGCGCCGTTTGGGCCGAGCAGCACGGTCAGCTCCCCGCAATGGACGTGCAGGTTAATGGCTTCCAGG
>JACPGN010000125.1 GCA_016182435.1 Lentisphaerota bacterium
TTTCCGGCAGCATAAGGTTCGTAAAGGAAGGAACATCCCATGCTCGCTGAGTTGAAAGAGAAAATTACTCCGCTGGTAGCGCGCCTTGCCGAAATGCGAGGTTATCTTTGACGTCGCCAGGCGCGAGACCGAACTGGCTGAACTCGAAAAGAAAATGGCTGTGCCCGATTTCTGGCGGGACCAGAAGGCCGCTCAAGCGGTAATTGACCAGGCCAACCGCGAGCGCGCCGTGCTCAACCCGTTCAAAGCCCTCGCCGGCCAACTGGACGACTTGCGCGTGCTGGCGGAGCTCGCGGAGACCGAGCCGGATGAGCAGCACCGCGCGCAGACGCTCACCGAGCTTGAGCACGATCTGGCGCAATTCGAGGCGGCTTTCGCCAAGCTGGAAATCGAAGCCCTGTTCCATGGCCAGTTGGACTCTCATAATGCCTACGTAAGCCTGCACGCGGGCGCCGGCGGCACGGAAGCCTGCGACTGGGTGGCAATGCTCCTGCGCATGTATCGGAAGTATGCCCAACGGCGCGGTTTTCAGAGCACTTTGCTGGATTTGCTGCCGGGCGACGAAGCCGGCGTGAAGAGCGCGACCTTGCTGGTGGAAGGCGAGGGAGCCTACGGTTATTTATCGGCTGAGCGCGGCGTGCACCGCTTGGTGCGGATAAGTCCCTTCGACGCCAACAAACGGCGGCACACCTCGTTTGCCGCTCTGGATGTCGTTGCCGAATTGGACGATGACGCCGAAGTGGAAATCGCCGAGACCGACCTGCGCGTGGATACTTATCGCTCCGGCGGCGCCGGCGGCCAGCATGTCAACAAGACCGATTCGGCCGTGCGCCTGACGCATTTGCCGACCGGGATTGTGGTGGCCTGCCAGTCGGAGCGCTCGCAGCACGCCAATCGCACCAAGGCCATGAAGCTCCTGCGCGCGCGGGTGTATGAGCTCCGGCAGGACCAGAAGCGGCAGGAAATGGAAAAGTTTTACGGCCAGAAAGGCGAGATCGCCTGGGGCCGCCAGATTCGCTCCTATGTACTTCAGCCTTATACCATGGCCAAGGACCATCGCACCAACGTCGAGGTCGGCAATGTCCAGAGCGTGCTCGAAGGCGATCTGGACAAGTTTATCGAGGCCTATTTGAAGCAGCGGCGGGGCAATGTCGCCGTGTCTTGAAGAAGACGCCGGACGCCGGATGCCAGACGACGGCCTGCCCGAGCTCGGCCAGGGACGACGGACGACAGATCGCGACAGGCAGCGACTGAGGGCTGACGACCTCGCTAAGAGCGTGGCAAGCTGTAATGGGTCAGCCATCTGAGGTGGTCGCGTGAAGGTTCCGCCGGCAGGCGGATCCGCCAAGGTGGAAGGGACGGCTCCCCGCCACAGGGCGGGGCAACCTGCCCGCAATGCTGCGCATAGCGCTGCAGGCGGGGCGCCGAGTTTTCCGCCTATGCGGATCCGCCGGGGCGGAATCCCGCCTCGGCGGGACCGTCCGCGGCGCGTTCGGCGAACGCGCCCTTGCCCCCAGAGGCCTTACGGCAAGCTCCAAAAAACGCTTGATGGTCACTTAATAAAAGATATACTCAACACCATGAGTATTAAGCCAGAACAGATTGTAGCGGAGGCGCTGGAACTCCCTTCTTCCTTGCGCGCCTTCGTGGCTGAGAAGCTGATCGAAAGCCTGGAGGCACCAGAGGTTCCCCGCCTGTCAGCCAAGTGGAAAGCGGAACTCCGCCGGCGTTGTGCGGAAGTTGACCGGGAGGCGGTGAGCCTGCGCGCGGCGGAAGTCGTCTTCAAAAGGGCCAATGCCGCGCTCGCATGAAGGCGGTAAAGTTCCATTCCGATGCCGAGGCGGAGATGATTGAAGCCGCGGCGTACTACGAGGCGCAGCAAACCCAACTCGGCCGACGTTTCCTCGTTTCGGTTCAGGACGCCATCAACAGAATTGTCCTTAATCCCCGCCTGTATGCCATCGTTGATTTGGACGTTCGACGCTGCCTTACCAAGACTTTTCCTTTTGGCGTCCTTTTCAGAGAACTGTCCGACAAGATTGTCATCATGGCGGTCATGCACCTGCATCATGATCCTGACTATTGGAAGAACAGGTAAGACAAAGGCGAACGGGATATGACTCAGCCAACGGCAAAGATAAGCATGCTTGTGCGCAGTGGTATTCAAGGCGCCGGCAAACGGCGGCCGTTATTACTGGTTATTTCCGCTCCCTCGGGAACGGGCAAGACGACTCTCGCGGCGCGGCTGCTGGCCGAATTCAAGCAGATGCGGCGTTGCGTCACCTGCACCACGCGGCCGCCGCGGCCGGGGGAAGCCAACGGGCGGGATTACATTTTTCTGAAGGCCGCCGAGTTCAAGCGCCGCTCCGCCGCCGGCTATTTCCTGGAACACGCCAAGGTGCACGGCCACTGCTATGGCACGCCCCGCCGGAGCGTGGAGCAGGCGCTTTTGGCCGGACACGACGTTCTCCTGGCGATTGATGTCCAGGGCGCGGCGCAAATTCGCAAGTTGATTTCCAGGGCGCCCGGCGCTATGCTCGCTAAAGCTTTCGTGGATGTCTTTGTAGCGCCTCCGGACATGGCCGCGCTTAAGCGGCGTCTCAAAAAAAGAGGCCAGGATGACCGCGCCACGATACGCTTGCGGCTCAAGAATGCCGCGCGGGAAATGGCCTGCGCGCGAGCCTATCGTTACTTAGTTATCAACGACCGTCTGGCGGAGGCTTTGAAGAGCCTGCGCGCCATTGTGCGGGCCGAACATTGCCGGGTGCTGAAAGATTGAGAGTATTATGGCTGAGGCCAAACATATTGTCCTGGGCGTAACTGGTTCGATTGCCGCTTACAAGGCCGCCGAGCTGGCGCGGCTGATGCTCAAGAACCAATGGGAAGTGGCGGTCGTCATGACCGTGGCCGCCACTCGCTTTATCGGCGAACTGACCTTTCGCAGCTTGACCGGCCGGCCGGTGGTTGTGGATATGTTCGCCGAAGTGGAATGGCGGACGCCGCACGTTGCCCTGGCTGATTGGGCGGATGTACTGGTGATTGCGCCCTGCACGGCGAACGTGCTGGCAAAATTAGCGCATGGTCTGGCCGACGATGCGCTCTCGGCCACGGCCCTGGCCTGCGTAGCGCCCCTCGTGCTGGCGCCGGCCATGAATGAAAAGATGTGGCAGCATCCGGCCACCCGCGAAAATGCGCGTCTTTTGAAAGCGCGCGGCGCCCTTCTCGTGGAGCCGGAGCAAGGGGAACTGGCCTGCGGCTATGCCGGCTGGGGCCGCCTGGCAGACTTGGAAAAAATTATGCGAGCCGTGGAAGCTGCCCTTAAGGGCCTATAAAGAAATTATGGATTCCCGAGCCTACTCCGCCGAAGTAAGCCTTCTGGGCCTACTCCGCCGAAACAAAGCCACTTGGCTGCGAAGGCTGGACTACGAAGGCCGGATCAGGTCGGGAATGACCCGCCTGCAATGCTGTGCATAGCACTGCGGGCAGGCAATCAGTCCACCGATAACCGACCGGTTACCCCGACGTCTTTACGTGCTTGACTAAAAAACCTTATGTGCCAAATTATTCGCGTGAATGCTTTTGGTTGCTGTCAAGGCGGTTCGATAGAAACGCAATGCCGCGGTTGAATTTGAGGAATAAACCATGACAGCACAATCAGCGCCGGATCTGAACCGTATGCTGGAGCGCGAGCGCGTGGCGCGGCAGATCCTGGCGCAACTGATCAATTTTCCGGACTTGGAATCGGTCTTGCAGGCCGTTGGCAAAATAATCAAATCGCTCACGGCCTGCGAGGCCCTGGCCATCCGCTTGCACAAGGATGGCGACTATCCCTATTACGTCTGGAATGGCTTTGCCGATACTTTCATCCAGCACGAGACCAAACTCTGTTACCAGGACGGCGCCTGCCAAAGGGTGCGCGAGCCGGATGGGAAGGGGTACGTGCTGGAGTGCCTGTGCGGCCTTGTTATCCGCGGCCGGACCGATCCGGCAAAACCTTTTTTCACGCCGAACGGAAGTTTCTGGACAAACAGCTTAACCAGCTTCCTGGCTACCACCGCGTCAGAAGAACGCCCGGCCACAATCAGAAACTACTGCAACCTCTGCGGGTATGAATCGCAGGCGCTTATCCCGATCAGGGACCATCGGCAGAATGTCGGTCTTCTGCAGTTGAATGACCATAGAAAGGACATGTTTTCTCCGGATCTCATCGAGTACCTGGAGACGCTGGCCGGCGAGATCGGCCTGGCGGTGCGCAGCGCGGTGCAGTATGCCAAGCTGGAACTGGCGCTGGGGGAGACCAGAGCGCTGCGCCAACCGCTGTTGATGTGCACCTACTGCAAACAAATACGCAATGCCGAAGATAATTGGCATCTGTTCGAGTCATATATGGTCAAGCGTATGAAAATCAATATTTCCCATGGCCTGTGTCCAAGTTGTCTCAAGGAGCACGCCGCCGAGCTTGGGCTGGATGAGCGCGACTTTGATGTGGATGTGGGCGATCTGAAAGCTGATAAGAAGCCCGAATCAAATGCGAAGTGATATTAAAGGAGGTCTCATGAACCGGAGAGCAGTTGCGTTAGCGGCCTCGGTTTTTCTGATGAGTCTTTGCGGCGCGCCGGCCAAGGATGGCGATGGTAATGGTGGCGGCCCGGAGATATACGAAGTGATTTTAAGCGCAACCTCCAGCGATGGCCGAACCTTTACCCAGGACCAGGGCTACCGCTTTACCAATGGTTACGTGGACCCCTATGTGCTCAAGGCGCAGAGCAACAACTGGCTCGCGCTTGTTTCCACCACGCCCAGCTCCAACCGCCTGCCGCAGCGCATCTATATGGCAGCCTCCACCGACGGCCTGAACTGGCAGGTGAACACCAACGCCTTGATCAGCGTCGTGGGCGGCAATGCCTTGGACCCTACCGCCTTGGCCTTGAGCAATGGCACTTTCCGCGTCTATTACACCGCGACCACGAATGCGGATCCGTTTAGCGGTTTCTATCTGGCCAGCGGCATCATCAGCACTAATGCCAATGGACAATGGAGCTTTGCGCCCGATGGCGTTTCCCTGGGGATCGGCGGCGTCTCCGCGGAAGCCTGGGCCCTGACGGGCACCGCCGTCCGTATTTACATCAATTCATCAGCAGGCGGCCTTAAGGTCTATCGCGCCGAGGATGGCCTGACCTTTTCCGAAGAAATTGCCTCCTTACCGGCGGGCGCGGCTGATCCCAGCATCATTGAGCTGCCTGACCAGCGCTTGCGCCTGTATTACGTGGCTATGAATCAAGCTGGCAACAAGGAAATCTATACGGCCATTTCAACCAATGGCCTGACTTGGACGGCAGAAGGAACCACCGGCATTGCCGCCGATGATTCCTCCGGCAATGCCTGGGGTGTGCCCGACAGCTTTATTGATCCCGATGGCAAGACCAGGCTCTTCTGGGTGGCCATGCCGTCCAATTTTGCTCCTGCTGCCCCGCGAGTGGCCTGTCCGGTACCACTGTTTTCAGCGGTGGTGGAAGGGAACCCGGTGGGCCGGATCCAACCGGCCAGCAGCAACTCCTCGGTGAATTTTCTGAATCTGAGCGATGCGGCTTGGGAGCCCTATGAGCTTGTCGGCGCCACGGCCCATGCGCCGGAATCCAATCAGATTGCGGTTGTCGTCATGGACCACGCGACCCTTATCCCTTATCTCGTGAAAGCCGGCGAGGATAATACCTACTTATCCCATGCGGCCTTATTCGGGCTAAGTGATGCCGCTACTTGGGCGGCCTATGCCGTGGATGCAGCCGGCGACCTCAATGCCGATGGTTTTATCGAATATGTGATCCGGAACCGCGCCACTGGTTCTACCCTGCTGGCCTATAGCGCGGGCGCAACCAATCAACTGCAAAGCACCGGCTCGGTCCTGGGCATTGACCCGGCGGCGCTCGCCGGCTACCGGATCGAAGCGGCCGGCGACGTGTATCGCGACGGCTATGCCGAGCTTATGCTGCGCGATCTCAGTTCGGGCATGGTCTATCTGGTGGGCAATGACGGCGCCGGCGCCTACGATTCGGTTGACCCGTTATTTGGTCTTTCGGCCGGCACCTGGGGGCAATATCACCTGGAAAGCACCGGGGATTTCAACGGGGATGAGTTCCTTGATTTTGTCGTTCAGGACGCCACAGGAACCGCAACCTACAAAGTCTTCGGCACCGGCAGCAATAGTTACTCCAGTGCGGAGTTGATTCCCGAATAAGCCCGACGCAATTCAGGCGGCTTCCAGAAGGAAATCGCGGTGAAGATAATCGTTACCGCCGGACCGACCCGCGAAGCGCTTGATCCCGTGCGCTTTCTCAGCAACCGCTCGAGCGGCAAGATGGGATATGCCCTGGCTCGCGTTGCGCTGCGGCGCGGGCATTCAGTCACGCTCGTTTCCGGCCCCGTGGCGCTTAAGCCCCCGGAGCGCGTAACCTTCGTGCCGGTAACTACCGCCGCCGAGATGCTTGCGGCCGTCAAACGCCGCTTGAGCCGCTGCGCCGCGCTCATCATGGCTGCCGCGGTGGCCGATTGGCGGCCGCGCCGGGTCAGTCCGCGAAAGCTGAAAAAAACAAATAGGCCATGGCGCTTGCGCCTCGAGCCCACGCCGGATATTCTCAAAAGCCTGCGGTCAAAAAAAGGCCGGCGCATCTTTATCGGGTTTGCCGCGGAAACGGGACAACTGCTTGAGAGGGCAAAGCATAAGGTGGCCGGGAAGGGGCTGGACCTGATCGTGGCCAATAATGTGCGCCAACGGGATGCCGGCTTTGAAGTGGATACCAACCGGGTAACGCTGATCTCGCCCGACGGCCAAGTGCAGGCCTTGCCGCTTATGACCAAGGCAAAAGTGGCCGCGCGAATTCTGGACTGGCTGGAGGCGCGGGCCGGAGCCCGCTGACTGTTATGGCTTCGCAACCACAGCCGGACACGACGGGAAGCCTCTTTCAAAAAGTCAGGCCGGACCTTTATTCTGGGCTTCGTGACTCATTTTCACGCCGATCATGTGGGGGCCATGGGGTGGTGGGCGCATGAGTTCGGTTTCGGCGTTGTCGCTCACGCGCGCGCCGCGGCAGTTGTGGAGAAAGGCGACCTGGTTATTACCGGGGCCAAGATTCCTTACGCGGGATTTGATGAGGATTTCGTGCCTTGTCCTATTAAGCACAAGGTTGTGGGCGGCGAGTGTTTTCCGGTCGGGGCCCATAACTTCGAGGTCAGCGCCGCGCCGGGCCACACCCTTGGCAGCATGCATATTCTTTGCGGGGATATTCTCTTCGTGGGCGACACGCTCTTTGCGGATGGCACGATCGGCTGGATGGATGTCCACTGGGGCTCAAATCCCGAAGACTATCTTCACACCCTCGAACAAATGCGCCAACATTGCGGAGCGCTATGCGTGCCTGGGCACGGAGCGCCATTCTTGCTAACCAACGCGCTCATTGATCACGCCCGGGAGATCGTTGCCTTCTATATTCCCTTAGGCCACGGGCTCGGCTGTCCGCGCGTGCCACGCCATAGCCTTGGCGACGGTGCGCGTGCCCAGCCATGTTCCGAACTGTGAACTGTTCCGCCAATAGCGGATCCGCTTTCTGCCAGAGGCAGATCCGCCAGAGGCGGAAAGGCGGAGAACTTTGAACTGTGAACTATCTCCAGCCATGTTCCGAACTGTGAACTATGAACTTTGAACTGTGAACTATCTCTTGATGCAAAGAGGAATGGGCCAATGCGATTCAACCGCGAGCAATATATCGCGCTGAAAACATTTGGACATGTTGAACGGCAGATGTTTGTCGAGCTGTTCGGCCCACTGGTCGGCTTGGCCCAGGAGTGGCGCGCCCAGGGCGCGACCGAGGAAGAAATCAGCCTGGTTGCTTTTGACTGGGACTACGTGCCCATTGCCTACTGCGGCGGTCAGACTGGCGTCAGGGGTGGCTTGGAAACCAAAGTCATCGAGGATACGCCCGAGTACCGGCTGGAGAAGGATTGCCTGGGCCGAACGTTAAAACTGGTAAAGAAAGCGGCCACGATTCCGCTGCCGCTGGATTATCCGGTCAAGAGTATGGATGACTGGCTGCGCTTAAAACCCATGTTCGAGTTTTCCAGGGAGCGGGTCAATTATGACGGAGTGGCCGTCGCCAAGAAAGCCCAGGCGGCCGGGGCGCTGGTGGTCGCGGCTATGCCGGGCGCCTTCAACACGCCCCGGGAACTTATGGGCGATGAGCAAGCGTGCCTGTGCTACTATGACGATCCGGAGCTGATGCGTGATATTCTGCGGACGCTCAGCGACACCACCTTCCAAGTCCTGGAAATGGTCAGCAAGGAGGTAGTGATTGACCAGCTCTCCGTGGGCGAAGACCTGGCCGGCAAGTCCGGGCCTCTGGTCGGGCCGGCCCAAGTCAGGGAATTCATCAAGCCTTATTACCGCCGCATCTGGGACCTGCTCTCATCCCGCGGCACGCGCATCTTCCAGATGGACAGCGACGGGAACCTCAACGCCGTCATTGACGAGTTCCTCGCCGCCGGTCTTACCGCCCTCATTCCGCTGGAACCCGCGGCGGGGATGGACATTGTGCAGCTCCGAAAGAAGTATGGCAAGTCCCTCGCCGTAGGCGGGGGCATTGACAAACACGTCCTGCGCCAGGGCAAGGCGGAAATCAGGAAGGAACTCGAATACAAGATGCAGGACTTGATGCAAGCGGGCGGGACAGTATTCAGTCTTGACCACCGCATTCCGAACGGGACACCCCTGGATAACTACCGCTACTATGTGGACACGGGCCGCGAGCTTCTGGGGTTGCCTCAGCGCGACCCGTTGAAAAAGGGCTGGCAACGCATGGCTTTCTGAGATTGCCGGGCTGAAAAAGTCTGGGAGGAACGTTGCAAATCAGACTGAGCCGTGCTATCGTGGCGATAGCCTGCATTTGCTGGTTCGGTGGACCTATCTCCTACGCATCTTCTTGATCAGGGCATCATACTCGGCATGAGAACCGATCCAGAACCATATGGCTGCATCGTCCTCAAGAGTACACACCGCACGCCAGTGAATTCCGATCCTGACAGAATAGATTGGCTCATGTGAATGGATGCGTTTGAATTGGAGAGAAGGATGGTGTGGATAGGATTGCCATCGGTAGTAGGTCCGCCGGGCCGATGCACGCACCGCAGCAGGCAAATCACGCAACCGCCTTCGGAATTCCTCCGTCGTTTCAGAAGTCATGGGAAAGATCCATCGCCCTCGTCTTGCCCTTGCGATGTTCGGCGAGCGCATTCCGGGCCAACTCGGCCAGTTCATGCTGAGAGGATTTGAAGGATTCGTCCCAGTTGGCATCAGCGTCGATCTCGGCCAAGAGCAGGTGCGCAAGAGCATTCTGCCTCTTGGCTGGTAACACAGAAACCCTGTCAATCGCCTTTTCCAGTAGTGCTGTCATGTGAGCATTTAACTCGAAAGTATATTGTTTTTCAATCGTTTTCTACCGAACGA
>JACPGN010000005.1 GCA_016182435.1 Lentisphaerota bacterium
TAAGCCATGTTGCAGCCAATCAAGCCCGACCAGCGTATTGCGCGCGGTTGGGGATCTCCGGCCAGATAGCGCTCCGCCACGTAACCGGCCGCTTTGGAAGCCAGGGCGCTTCCCGCCAGGCGGGCCATCAGCGGAAGATTGGCCGGGACCAGGCTCGGCCCGCTGACTAAGCCCACCTCGGACCTTTGAAAGGCGCTCCGGATATTTGCGGGCCAATCGCGCGCCACAACGACATCATCGTCAATAAACGCGATCAGATCGGCTTTGGCGGCCTGCCACCCCGCATTCTTTTTCCGGCTGGAATCGCCCTGGACAAAGGCAACCTCGAGTTGGCGGATATTGGTGTATTGCGCGCTCAGCGCTTTGACCGCGGTCTGAACGAGCGCATTGGCAATCTTGCCGACCACGATAATATCCAGCCGCGCAAACCCATCGGCGTCAATCAAGGATTGCAGCGTTTGAATCAGAATCGGCCGGCCAAGCGTCGGAATAACAACCGAAAGCTCAGGATATTCGTTCATGGAATCCGTTAGCATTTTAATTAGGCCGCCAAAGGCGGCTATTATTAACTGTAGCCGGCCTCGGCCTACTCCGCCGTAGCAAAGCCTCTGGCTGCGAAGGCTGGACTGAGGCCGGTCCGGGGTCGGCGACCCCGGCTACAACTTTGTCCTCCGCAGGCGGATCCGCCCGTGGCGGAAAATTCCTTAGCATCATGTTGGTTAATTTTGGCCCAACTCAAGATTCGGGCAGGCGTCTAAAGCCCAAGCCTCTTTCCCGGTAACACCCTGCCCGCTACTCGCCAGGCCGGCTACCATGGCGGCATTGTCCGCGCAATACGCGGCGCCCGGCAATAGAACGCGAACGTCAAGGCTGGCGGCCAGTTCGAGTAGTTTGGCGCGCAAACGGCTGTTTAAGGCCACGCCGCCGGCCACCACCAGCGTTTGCACGCGCTCACGTTGCAGCGCGTGCTCGGTCCCGCGGACCAGCGCCGATAGAATAGCCTCCTGAAATCCGGCGGCCACATCCTTCTGCAGCGGGTCATGAACGGCTTCCGGATGTTCCCGCAGGTAATAAAGCAGCGCAGTCTTTAATCCGCTGAAGCTGAAGCACAAGTCCGGCGCCAAGCGGCCCGTGAAGACCGATTGGCGCACGCGCGTTTGCGGGAAAGCAATTCGGCCGGAGAGCCCCTGCGCGCCGAGGCGGTCAATCGCCGGGCCGCCCGGATATTCCAGACCCAGCAGTTTAGCGCCCTTGTCAAAAGCCTCGCCGGCGGCATCGTCAATGGTCTGGCCCAGCCGCCGGTAATGCCCCGGCGCATCTACGCGCAGCAAACAGGTATGGCCTCCGGAAACGATGAGCGCCACCAGCGGGCAAGCCCGTTCATAGCGCGGCGCGCCGGGTGTGAGAAAGACCGAATACAAGTGGGCTTCCAGGTGATTGACGCCGATCAACGGAATGTTCAGCCGCAGAGCCAGCGCCTTGGCGGCGGATAGTCCCACCAGCAGGGAGCTGGCCAGGCCCGGGCCATAAGTGGCGGCCACCGCCTCTAACTGCGACCATTCCAATCCGGACTGTTCCAAGGCTTGCTCAACAATCAGCGGCAAACGCTGAACATGATCGCGCGCGGCGATTTCCGGAACGACGCCGCCATGCGGCCGGTGCAAATCTGCCTGACTGAACACCACGCTGGAACGAACTCTCCGGCCATCGCCGACCACCGCCGCGGCGGTTTCGTCGCAGGAAGTTTCGATGCCCAGGACGTTCATGGCAGATGTGAGGCTATGCCCGCCACGTCGCCACTTTGCCGCAGACTTGACAAGCGGCGCAGCAACCCAAAAATCAACCACTGATTACACTGATAACACGGATGGGGAAAACCGGCCCAATTCCATATCAGTGTTATCCGTGCCATCCGTGGTTCCCGCCTGGGCGGGTCCGCTTCAGGCGGAAATATTCCGCCGCAGGCGGATGCCCGTGGCATCTTGTTTTTTATTGCGCTTCCCGACGGCTATCGCTGTTGGGCATACTCCTGGGGCCGTGCGGCGTGGGATTGAAAAAGGCGGATGCCTTTCAGCACATCAATGGCCCGCTCCAACTGAGTGTCGGTTACCTGCTCAAGGTCGAGCTTGACGTCCTCAGGTTCCAGATTACCCAACTCTTCCCGCGAGCGCTTGATCAAAATCTTTTGCCACAGTTCAGCCGGAATTGGAATCACCACATCCGGTTCAATGCCCTTGTCATGGATCATCCGGCCGCTGGGCGTGTAATA
>JACPGN010000120.1:0-993 GCA_016182435.1 Lentisphaerota bacterium
GATAGCGCCAGGGGCACCAGACCGTGTTCATCATTCCGCTGACCCCTTGACCGCGAAGCGGAATCGCCACGGCGGAAAAATCCCGGAGATTGGTCAGGTTATGCCTGTTGGCAAGCACCCTTGAAGCCCAGCACAATGTGGAAGGCGCGCCCCACACCTCAAAACCTTTCTTGCAGAAAAAATCAAGGGAGGCCGGCGCGATGCCCGGATCGTAATGCCAATCGAAAATCAGGACATCCCGGCGTAGTCGCGAAGCCAGTTGGGGAGCTGAAAGAATATGATCGCCCCACATGGCTGGTCGTTTGCCATGGGCGCGAATGCAACCCAGGACCCATTTCATGTGACGGGCAAAGATTTTCCAATGCTCAGTTGCGGGAAGACGCTGGTAGCGCGGCAGCCCCGAAATATCCACTTCATCAAGGCCGGCATGAATGATCGAAGACTCGAACAGCCGCGCCGCGTCCCTGAAAAGCTCGTCCAGCACACGGAAGGTGTCCGGATGATCGGGATCGATCGCCGTGAAGGCATTGCCACCCCGACCGCCCAGATGCTGGAACGCCGGATGCGCCGTGATGCAGCGCGTATGTCCGAAACTCTCGATTTCCGGAATGACTTCCAGTCCCAGTCTCCCGGCCTTCCGAATGAAGTCCCTCATTTCATCCGGCTGAAAGGCGTCCCGCCTGGCCAGCTCGGGATGACTCGGAAAAGCCAGGGCACAGCCCTGGTCATCCGTCAAATGAAGCTGCACTGCGTTATAGCCCCACTCCTTCAACCAGGGGAGCAGAAAGAAATAAGTCTCCTTGCGCTCCATCAGTCGCGCTGGATCCAGCATGACTCCCCGATGTCGAAATAACGGCATGGCGACTTAGGGCCTTTTCCGTAAAGATACACGTTTTTGCGTGTATGTTTGTAATAAGAATATCCAATATCCAACACTCAATAACCAATGATGAAGAAAGGAAACAAAAACACCCCTTACACGTTGTCTGCGAT
>JACPGN010000120.1:1010-6486 GCA_016182435.1 Lentisphaerota bacterium
GGAAACAAAAACACCCCTTACACGTTGTCTGCGATTCTCTTAACTTGGTTATTGGATATTCCTTGTTGAATATTGGATATTGTGTTGGATAATGGGTTGCGGGCATAGCCCGCCTTAACCCCTTAATCCATGAGAAGCCTGATATTTGTTGACCGCCTCCTTGGCTCAACCGCCGCGCGTCAGCGCCACGGCCTGAACCAGCAGCGCGACCATGATGCCCATCAGCATGCCCAGCAACACTTCTATTTGCGTATGCCCCAGCAGCTCGACCAGCCGCTGGCGGGGAAACCGGTGCGTCTTGAACAACTCGTCCAGCATCTGGTTCAAGACGCGAGCCTGCTCGCCGGCGGCGCGGCGCACGCTCTGCGCATCGAACATGACGATGGCGGCAAAGGCCAGGGTGACGGCAAACAGCGGGTCGGCCGTGCCCAGGCGGATGGCTACCGAGGTGCAGAGCGCCGCGGCCAGCGAGGAATGCGCGCTGGGCATGCCGCCGGTGCTGGCCAGGAAGCCGAAATCAATTTTGCGCGCCTGCACAAAAAAGCAGACCATCTTGGTGACCTGCGCCAGCATCCAGCCGCAGAAGATCGCCCAGAACGTCGGGTTAAACCACCAGCCTGTCCAGATTGAATGCATGGGCTCTCCCGCGAGTAGGTGTGGTTGCTGAGCCGCTTGCAAGACTATTTGCGCGCGGCAAGTTTTCCTCCTCAGGCGGATCCGCCTTTGGCGGAAAAGTTCAGCGTTCACGGTTCACAGTTTACGAACATGCTGATCATAAATATGTCGGGCATAAATCCACTAACCTTGAACCGTGAACTATTGAACTGTGAACCTAATTTTTTCTAATACGCGTTTTCGCGGCTGAAGATGGTTTTCAGCAGAATCTTGAAATCAAAGGCCAGCGACCAGTTTTCCAGGTAATAGAGGTCGTACTTGATCCGTTCGCGCAGGTCGGTGTTGCCGCGCAAACCGTTGACCTGCGCCCAGCCGGTCAGGCCGGGCCGGGACGCGTGGCGCCACATGTAGCGGCCGATTTCCTCCTTGAACTGCTCGACAAAACAGGGTCGCTCCGGCCGCGGCCCCACCAGGCTCATCTCGCCCTTCAGCACGTTCCAGAGTTGCGGCAGTTCATCAAGGTTATGCCGGCGCAGGAAAGCGCCGATGCGCGTGCAGCGCGGGTCATTCTCCACCGCCCAGACGGGGCCAGTCCCGGCCTCGGCATCCTGGATCATGGTGCGAAACTTGATCAGCCAGAAACGCCCCCCCCTTTCGCCACAGCGCTCCTGCCGATAGAAGACGCTACCCGGCGAATCGCGCTTAATCAGGAGCGCCAGCGCCAGCAGCAGCGGCGCGGTCAAGAGCAAGCCCAACAGGGCGCCGAGCGCGTCTTCGGCGCGCTTGAGCAGGCGGTTCCAGAAATTATCCAGCGGCCAGCGGCTGACGCCCAGCAGGGGAATATCGGCTATGGTCTGCAGGTCAACGCGGCCGGTCATCACATAGAGCAAATCCGGCACAAAAGTGAACGTGACCAGCTCCTGTTCGCACAGGAGAATCAACTCGATCATGCGGGCTCAACTCGATCATGCGGGCCTGACCGATGCTGGTATCGGTGAGGATTAGCTGGTCGGCCTGATTGCCTTCGATAAAGGCGCGCAGATCGTCGAGCGAGCCTTTAATTGATTCCGGCGGAATCTCGGGGTGCGCCTCGCCCGCGCGCGTCTTAAAAAAGGCCACCACCCGCGCGCCCAGGCGCGGCTCCTGTTTCAGCGCTTTCTTCAAGTGCGCGGCGATGGCGTCGGCGCCCACGATGGCCACCCGATTGACCACCCGCCGGCGCCGGGCCAGGCGCCATTCCCAGCGGAAGAGCGCATAGCGCTCCAGCAGGACCAGCAGCGGCACGGTTGCCACCGCGAGCAGCACGGTGAGGCGCGAAAAGGGCGGCTCGGTGCGCAGGACGAAGGCCAGCGCGGCCGCCACCAGGATGGCCAGCAGGACGCCGCGCACAATCCGGGGAATCTTATCGCTGAACGCGCCGATTTGCGGGCGAACGTAAAGGCCCAGGGACTGGAAAATCAGCAGGAACAGGAACGCGCCGACTCCGGCGCCCTGCGCATACATGCTGTATAAGTTGAGCGGCGGCCGGTCGTGAAAGAGCGGGATCACTCCGCTGTCAAACCGGAGCCAGGTGGCCAGCAGGAAGCCGCAAAACACGGCCAGCGCATCGGCGCCGATCGCCACGCAACTGGCCAGTACATCGGATGTATCGCGAACGCGCATGGCTTTATTCGTTCCCGGTTTAATCTATAATAATTAACCAAGCAGCGGGATATCCGTCTCCCGGCCCTGGTTCTGGGCCGAGACATAGGCGGCATAAAGCGTGCTGACCGTATCGGCCGCCAGTAGCTCATCGCTCTGCGGCGCGCGGTCGTCCCGCAGGCATTCCATGAAGTCCTGCAGCTCCTGCGGGTAGCCGGTCATCCAGTTTTCATCCGGCGCGGGAAAGCTCCAGCCCTGCTTGGTGCCCAGTTTTTCCGTGAGATATACGTGTTGGAGTTGTTTTTCCACCGGGTTGTAGAGCAGATTAGCGTCGGTCGGATTGATGTTGCAGCGCATACGGTGGTTGTTGGCGTAAATTTCCATCCAGTTATGCACCCCGCCCATCACGAGCTCGCAGGAAAACACGTCCGCCAGCATGCCATCCTCGAAGGTGAGGTGCACCTGGACAAAATCCTCGACATCTTTGTAATCGGTGCGCAAGTGGCCCTGGCTGATAAACTGCGGACTGCGCGTCACCGCATGGGTGCGGCAACTTACGGTTTTCGGCCGGATAGCGCGCTTGAGCCGCTCAAGTCCCTCAATGCGCTTGAGATACAAGGCGGCGGTTAGCGGGTGGCACCCCTTGCCCACCAGCGATCCGCCGCCCGAGAGATGCCAGTCGCCATAGGCGCTGCTGACACTGCCGCTGTGGCTTTCCTCGGCGTGAATCCACAAAATCTGGCCCTGGGTGGCGCGCAGGATTTCAGCTTCCTTCTGCACGGAAGGCGCATAGACCCAGTTTTCGGCATAGAATAATTTGACGCGCTGCTTGCGGGCGGCATCAATCATCCGCTGGACCGATTGCAGGGCTTCATTGAGCAGGCCGTGCTTATCCGCGCGGTCGCCCCGCCAGTCGGGCGTGCCGGGTCCATAGGCGCCGGTGAACGGTTTTTCCACAATGACATGGCGGCCCAGTTCACAGGCGCGCAGGCACAGCGGCTCGTGCAAAGCGCCGGGCACACAGAGGTCCACCACGTCCACAGCGCGGGCAAGGTCGTCAAAGCTGTCAAAGGCCCTAATGCCGTTCTTAGCGGCAAAGGCCTGGCGGCTTTCCTCCGATTTAGAATAAACGCCTACCACCTCGACGGCGACTCCGCCGATGTTCCGGTAGGATTCCAAATGGAACCGGGCCGCGAAACGCGCCCCCGCCAGGCCGACCTTAATGGGTGCTTTCATGCGGGCAGGACTATACCCAATCAGGCTGGCGCTAAAAAGAGGAAAAAGATTGTCGGCGCAAGTCTCTCAGAATGTGTGAAAAAATTGCGGACGACGTGCCTGCCCGCAGTGGCTGCGCCACAGGCGCTGCAGGCGGGGAAGTCGTCCCTCCATTGGTGAAATCAAGCCGTTTTTCCTCGGAAAATGGAGGGTCCCTGGCCGACGCTCGGGCAGGCGGGTTCCACCCCGACCGACGCTCCCTGGCCGGAATACGTCATCATCCGGTTCGTTTCAGGAGTTTCTGCAGGGCGCTCCAGCCGCGGGTGTTGAGCACGTCATCTTTCTCCAGCCAGCCGCGGCGGGCCTGGCCGAGACCCAAACGCATCAAATCAAGATCATTGGGATTATGGGCATCCGTGGAAATCGCCACCTTCACGCCCAGGTCTTTGGCCATGCGGCAATAAGCGGCGTTCAAATCCAGGCGCTGGGGGTGGGCGTTCAACTCTATAAAACAGCCGCGTTCCCTGGCGGGGGGCAACAGGCGCTCCAAGTCCACCTCATAGGCCTCGCGCTCGCCGATCAGCCGGCCGGTGGGATGAGCCAAGATATGGAAATAGGGATTATCCATGGCGCGGATGATCCGTTCGGTCTGCTTCTCGCGCGAGAGGGTAAAGAGATGGTGGACGGAGCCCACGACAATATCCAGCTCCTTGAGGATGTCGTCGGATAAATCCAGCTCCCCGGATTCGAGGATGTCCACCTCAATTGATTTCAAGATGCGGAAGCCGCGGAACTTTTCGTTCAGGCGATCAATTTCATGGATCTGCTGCTTCAGGCGCGCGCTGTTCAGGCCGTGGACCATGCTCAGGCGTTTGGAATGGTCCGTAATCGCCAGGTATTCATAGCCGCGTTTTTGCGCCGTTGCGGCCATTTCCGCGATACTGCTTGTGCCATCCGTGGCGTTCGAGTGGGCGTGCAAGTCGCCGCGGATATCCGCCAGGGTAACAAGTTTCGGCAGTTGGCCGCGCTCGGCCGCTTCGATTTCGCCCCGGCCCTCGCGCAGTTCCGGCTCGATATACGGCAACTGCACCGCGGCATAGACCTCCTGCTCCGTTGCCCCGCCCACGCGCTTCTCGCCGCGAAACACGCCATATTCATTGAGCTTGAGTCCCTTCTGCAGCGCGCGCGCGCGGATGGCAATGTTGTGCGTTTTGGACCCCGTGAAATAATGCAACGCGGCGCCATAGCTCTCTTCCGGTACCACGCGCAGGTCCACCTGCAGGCCTGAGCGCAGCACAATTGCCGAGCGCGTTGGGCCCTGCGCAATTACCTTGGCGGCATCCTCATGCCCGACAAATCTCCGCATGATTTCGGCGCTGTCCGCGCCGGTCGCCAGGATATCCACGTCCCCCACTGTTTCCAGCCGCCGCCGAAAACTGCCGGCCGGCACAACCTGTTTAACCCCTTTCACCCCGCGTAAAGTTTTCAGCAGCGACGCCACGACTTGTTCAGCCGTGAACCACAACACGCGGTTCCCGGCCTGGGTTTTCCTTTCGATATACTCGCGAATTTTTTGTTCGGTTTTTTCGGCAAACCCGGCCAGGGTCCGCAGTTTGCCGGTGCGCACGGCGTTGCCCAGGCCTTTAAGATCCATGATCCTCAACTTTTCGAAGATTTCATGGACTCGTTTGGGGCCCAGTCCCGGAATCTTCATCAGGTCGCTGAGCGTCTCCGGTACCTGCTTGGCCTCCTTTTCCAATGCTTTCAGATGCCCGGTTTCCACGATCTCCTTCATTTTCAGGGCCAGGGCTTCGCCGATGCCGGGCAATTCGGACAAGTCCTCTTTAGCCGCGACCATATCGGTCACGCTGCGCGGCAGGTTTTCCACCAGCCGGGCGGCGTTGCGGTAGGCGCGCACGCGAAACACATTGGCGCCCTCGATTTCCAGCAGGTCGGCCAGCTTGTCGAGCGTTTGGGCAATTTCGATATTATGAACCGGCATAAG
>JACPGN010000118.1 GCA_016182435.1 Lentisphaerota bacterium
GAAGCCAAGGCGCTATTCCTGCCTGAGGGCGCGAGGGAACCGGAGTGGCCGGATGGGCCAAATACGGTCATTAACGTCCACCCGGCGGAATACTGTGGCGCTAACAGCCTGTACAATGCCTTTGTCCGCCAGTTTGGCCGGCAGCTTAAGCCGTCCAGCGCGCTCACGTCAGCGCAGGCCGCTGGTATGCAGGCGCTGCAGAATACCGGTTACGTTGTGATTCCGCCTTCCGGCACTTTCCGGGACCTGCAGCGCCAGTTGGATTTCATTATTGGCCGTTTGCGCTGCCGCATAATCCTGCTCTTGCCCATTCATCCCACGCCGACCGTTTATGGGCGCATGGGCCTCTTCGGCAGTCCCTATGCGGCGCTCGATTTTATGGAGGTGGACCCGGCCCTGGCGGAGTTTGATCCCAAGGCTACGCCGCTGGAGCAGTTCGGCGAGCTGGTGGATGCCATCCACGCCCGCGGGGCGCGGGTCTTCCTGGATATCGCCATCAACCATACCGGCTGGGCCGCTAAACTCCACAGCGAACATCCCGACTGGCTCCTGCGCGAGAGTGACGGCACGATTCGCTCACCCGGCGCCTGGGGCGTGGTCTGGCGCGATCTTACCGAGCTCGACCACCAGCATGCGGGCCTGTGCCATTACCTGGCGGAGGTTTTTCTTGCCTGGTGCCGACGGGGCGCCGACGGCTTCCGCTGCGACGCCGGCTACATGATTCCAGTCAGCGCCTGGGAGTTTATTACGGCCACCGTGCGCCGCGAATTCCCCGACGCACTTTTCCTTCTCGAAGGCCTGGGCGGCAAGATGGAAACCACCACGGCGCTGCTCAACACGGCCAACCTGAACTGGGCCTATTCCGAACTTTTCCAGAACTATGACCGCCGCCAAATTGAAGGCTATCTGCCGCTCGCCATCCATACCAGCGCAGGCGATGGCATCCTGGTGCACTTCGCGGAAACGCATGACAATAACCGCCTGGCCGCGCGATCAATCCCCTATGCGCGCATGCGCACGGCGCTCGCCGCGCTCTGTTCCAGCAATGGCGCCTTTGCGTTTGCCAATGGCGTCGAATGGCACGCTACCGAGAAAATTGATGTGCACGGCCGCACCGCGCTGGCCTGGGGAGCGAGCGAAAACCAGGTGGACCGGATTACGCGCCTGAATTGCCTGCTGCAGAACCATCCGGCCTTTTTCGCCGGGGCCCAAGTGCGCCTGATCCACCATCCGGCAGTGCCGGACGGCAATAGCCTTGCCCTCCTGCGCTATTCCCCCGCGGCGGATAAGCGCCTCCTGGTGTTGATCAACCTGGACGACCAGACGCCACAACCGGTGGCGTGGAATCCGGATGAGGCGGGTCTGGCTGAGCGCGAGATGATTGATTTGCTGACCGGGCGGGCGGTGGCCATCCCTTTCGCGGACGGTTTAGCGCGGCTGGAATTAGCGCCGGCTGAAGTTCTGTGTCTTAGCCAGTCCGCGCGGGATTTCGAAATGCTTCTCGCCGCGGAGCGCGACCCTTATTCCTGGCCGCCGGATGTTGTGCGCCGCCAGCAACTGCGCGCCAAGGCCCTGGAGATTGTCAAGGCCAGCCGTGGCTTAACCCCGGGTGGCGCGGGATTGAGCGATTTTTCCGAGCTGGATCCTGAGCGGCTGGCAATGGAACTGGCGAAAAATCCCGAGGCCTTCTGCAACTCACAGAATAGGCCCGGGGCCGCGCCGCGGGTTATAACCTGGGAATGGCCGCGCGATTTGAAACGAGAGGTCATGATCCCGCCGTATCACTTTATTTACCTGTGCGCGCCGATGCCCTTCCAGGCCCGCATCGAGGAGCGGGAGCCAATTGGCGCTCCCTGGCCGAGCCTCGGGCACAGGCTGGCCGGTGTTGCGGCGGCGTCGAACTCATCCGGCAAGCTTGCCCCGCATAGTGCGGGGGCCGCCGAGCGAGATCAGTTGACCGGCAAACAGGAGAACTCACTGCCGATGGCTGACGGACGCCATTTCGTGATATTTTGTCCTGGGGTCGCGTCGGCGCGGCCCTTGGCAGCCTGGTTAAAACTGTCTGTTTTCGAGCCGGAACGCGCCAGGCATGAAACCGCGCCGCTGCTTTTTCTGCCGGCGGGAGATGATCTGCGGGTGCCGTTGGTTTTCACGCATAAGGCTCTGCGGGGCATAAATCCAATTATCCTCAGCACCAACGGACGCGGCGGCATGCTGCGCGCGGGAGTGCGCTGGGCCGAGGTGCGCAGCCGCTATGACGCTCTTCTGGCCGGCAACCTGAATCCGGATTATCCTGAAGACCGGCGCATCATGCTGACGCGTTGCCGCGCCTGGCTGGTGTTTCAGGGCTATTCCCAGGATATCACGGTTGACCGATTACAATTTTTCCGGCGCGGGGCGAACTCCGGTCTATGGCGCTTTCGCGTGCCATTCGGCTATGGCCAGCAAGTGTTTCTGGATATTCACGCGGCAATGATCCCGGAGCGGAATGCCGTGCGGCTGACGTTCCGCCGGTTGCCTTGCGCGCAGGCCCAAAACTGTTTGGCTGATGACCAGACCGTGCGCCTGATCATCAGGCCGGACATCGAGGATCGTTCCTTTCACGAAGACACCAAGGCGTTCCTGGGCCCGGAGCGGACCTGGGGCGCCGCGGTGCATCCGGAAGCGGCCGGGCTTGTCTTTGCGCCGGAGGGCGTTCGGCAGTTGCGCCTAACCGTTTCCGACGGCAGCTTTCAGCCGGAGCCGGAATGGCAATACATGGTTCACCATCCGGTTGAGGCCGAGCGCGGCCAGGAAGCCAATGGAGATCTCTTCAGTCCCGGCTACTTTCGCGTACCCCTGGCTGGCGGCGCCGAGGTGCTATTGCTGGCGCAAATACTGACCCCGGCGGAAAGCAAAGCGGCGACGGAGCCCGTCGCCCTCCAGAGGAATGGGTCATGGAGGGCGGTCGGCTCGACCGCCGGCAATGCAGCGCCGGACGAGCCGCTCTTGGACGTTCTTGAGCAGGCCATGCGGCAGTTTATCGTTCGGCGCGGCAAGCAGAAGACGGTGATTGCCGGTTATCCCTGGTTCCTCGACTGGGGCCGTGATACCCTCATTTGCGCGCGCGGCTTGATCGCCGGGGGTTTGCTTGAGGAGGTCACGGCAATTCTCAAACAATTTGGGGCCTACGAGCAGCAAGGCACGTTGCCGAACATGATTTGCGGCGAGGATGCGCGCAACCGCGACACGTCCGATGCGCCTCTGTGGTTTATCGTTGCCTGCGCGGAAGCCTGCCGCGCCCGCAGTCGCTATCCGTCGGCTGACGGATTGCGGGCGGGTCGCGCCGCTAACCATCCCGACTCTCCGGGAGGTCGGGACCTGTTAGCCCAACGGTGTGGCCAACGGACGCTGCGCGAGGTCCTGGAATCAATTGTCGAAGGCTATCGGCAGGGCACGCCCAATGGCATCCGGATGGATCCCGCGAGCGGCTTGATTTTCAGTCCGGCGCACTTTACCTGGATGGACACGAATCATCCGGCCGGCTCGCCCCGTCAAGGCTATCCTATTGAAATTCAAGCGCTCTGGTTTGCGGCCCTTAAGTTCCTGGCTGGCTTGGATAAACATGGCGCTTCTTACCAGGCGCTGGCCGATCAGGCACGCAGTTCGATCCATCAGTATTTCTGGAATGAAGAACGCGGGTATTTTGTTGACTGTCTGCACGCCCGGGCCGGCCAAGAGGCCGCGCGCGCTATGCCGGACGATGCCTTGCGGCCGAACCAGTTGCTGGCATTGACTTTAGGGGCAGTGGCCGACCGGACTCTTGCGGCGCGCGCCTTGGCGGAGTGCGCGCAACTGCTGGTGCCCGGCGCTATCCGCACGCTCGCCGACCGTTCCGTGGAGTATCCCCAGCCCATCATGCTGGGCAATCGCTTGCTTAACGATCCGTTGCGGCCTTACTGGGGGCGCTACGAGGGGGATGAAGACACGCGCCGCAAGAGCGCCTATCACAACGGCACAGCCTGGACCTGGCTTTTTCCCTCATTCTGTGAAGCGTGGGTTCAGGTGCATGGCGATAGCGGACGCCCCGCTGCCCTGGCGTGGCTGGGCAGCAGCGTTCAACTGATGAGTCGCGGCTGTCTGGGCCAGGTTCCGGAAATCCTGGATGGCGATTACCCGCACACCCCGCGCGGCTGTGATGCCCAGGCTTGGGGCGTGACCGAACTGTATCGGGTCCTGAAAAGTCTGCGTTGAAAAGTTTGGGGCGTGTTGCTCAAATCAAATCCGGCCTCAGCGCGGCCGGCTACAGAACGCAACCCAGCCCGTAGTCGCTATGCGCCAGCGTTGCGGGCGGGAACGGGCATTTTTTCGTTGTAGCCGGGGGCGGTGACCCCGGTATTTTGGCATCGTCCGGTTTTGGGCAACACGCCCTTTAAAGTCTATCCGGCCCATGTCGGTTTTTCTGCTTGCATTCGGCAGGGGGATTAATTAGCGTCGGCCGCAGACGCTTAGCTCAGTTGGTAGAGCAGCTGACTCTTAATCAGCGGGTCGGGGGTTCGAGTCCCCCAGCGTCTATTTATCAAGAAATTACGCTTGCGTTCTTCGGGCGGTTGTAATAGGAATAGCTTTCATCCGTATTCAGCTATAGCCAGCGTAACTTGTCAGGGAACTTTGACGCCATGGCCAAAATCTTACTGGTAGATGACGAACCGAGCATTCTGAGCGTATTGAGCGTTCTGCTTAAGGCGGAAGGCTATGAGGTCGTGCCCTGCGATGGCGGCGATAAAGCGGTGGAATTGATCAAAAACACGCCATTCGATCTTATGCTTTCGGATATTCGCATGCGCCCGGTTGACGGGATGCAACTGCTCAAGCTGGCCGTGGAACACCAGCCTTCAATGGCGGTGTTGATGCTCACGGGTTATGGCACGGTGGAAACGGCCGTGGAGTCTTTGAAGCTGGGCGCCTTCGATTATATTACCAAACCTTTTAAGCTGGATGAACTGCTGATCACGGTTAAGCGCGCCCTGGAATATAACAAGGCCCTGAGCGAAAACGTGCAGTTAAAAGCTCAGCTTACCGGGCAGTACCAGTTTGAAAACATCGTGGCCGAAAGCCGCACCATGCGCAACGTGTGCGAAATGATCGAGCGCGTGGCGCCGACCGATACCACCGTGCTGATTTATGGGGAAAGCGGCACGGGCAAGGAGTTGGTGGCTAAGGCCATCCATGCTCACAGCAATCGCAAGACCAAAAAGTTTCTGCCGCTCAACTGCGCGGCCTTGCCGGAACCGCTCCTGGAATCGGAATTGTTCGGCCATATGAAAGGCGCGTTTACCGGCGCCAGCGCCGATAAGGAAGGTCTCTTTGAAGTGGCCGATCAGGGCACCATTTTTCTGGATGAAATTGATTCCATGCCGCTCAATATCCAGGCCAAACTATTGCGGGTCCTGCAGGATAAGGAAATCCGCCGGGTAGGCGGCAATGAGACGATTCAGGTGGATGTCCGGGTTCTGGCGGCTATCAGTACGCGCCTGGAACTCTTGATCGAGCAGGGCAAGTTCCGCGAGGATCTTTATTATCATTTTTTGCGCCAGGAAACCGGGGGCAATAAGACCATGCCAACGATGGATGCTGACGTTATCAGCCTGTTTGAGCAGTATGCCTGGCCGGGCAATGTCCGTGAACTTGAAAATGCCCTGAAACATGCCCTGACCTTCGCCAAGGATAATGTGATTATCCGGGATTGCCTGCCGGCTAAACTGTCGCAAAGCGCCGCTTCCGTAGTGAGTGGGCAAAGGAAGTTGGATGATTTCCGCGGGAAATCGCTGAAAGCCTTCCTACGCTCGAAGGAGAAGGAGTATCTGTCCCAGGCCCTCGCGTATACGGATGGGGACAAACAAAAAGCGGCTAAAGCCTTGAGAATCAGCCTCGCTACCCTCTATCGCAAGTTGCCGGAGCCAAAAGATTAGTGCCTCAGCCAGCAGGAACCTTCATAAAAAACAAGAATGTTTCCGCCTGAAGCGGACCCGCAGAGGAGGGAACCACGCGCGGCGCGTGGCAAGCCACGGACTCGTCCCGCGCTTCGCGGGATGGCACGGATAACACTGATTGTTGACGGCCGCCCGGCGGCCGTCAACGGTCTGACCATCCGTGAAATCCGTGTAATCAGTGGTTTCCGCCATAGCGGATCCGTCTGAGGAGGAAATTTCTTTGGGTTGCGCGCATAGACCACATTGGGTATTAATCAGGAAGTAAGGCGAAATTAAGCCCGCGAAGCCCAAAATTAAGCATTCATTTTCTAATTTTTGGGAAAATGACAGCAGGATTTACACGAAAATATATAAAGAAGTATTTGATCATAGGATAAAATGGTGACTTTTTGTCTCAATAAAATGGAGAAAGCTTAAAATAGAGCGGTAAAATGGCGCGGGGCCTCAGCTTGCCTGCCCGCAGTGCTACAGCGTTGCAGGCGGGCTGAGGCCATTGGGATCTTGGCATACTTCTTGCTTTTATATTTACAGAGCTATATTGTAAACTCCAGCAACTTCATTAAGAAGGGAGGTGGAAGGCAATATTTCAAGGTATGTGAATGAACCGAAATGTTGGACTTGGAAAAGATGCTAATATAGATAGAGGGAGATAAAAAGGAATGAAAAAAGGTTTTACATTGGTCGAGATTATGATCGTGGTGGCAATCATCGGGTTGCTGGCTGCGATCGCGATCCCGTCGTTCTTGCGGGCACGCCTGACATCTCAGCAGAATGCCTGCATTAATAACATTCGTCAGATCGAGGCGGGTAAGGACCAGTATGCTCTGGAAAATGGTCTTACGAATGAACAGGCAATCGGCGCCAGCGATACGGCGGCATTCGGGTTACTTGTTGGCGGTGCAGCGGGCTACATCAAAGGCTTTCCGCTGTGTCCGGCTTCGACAAATATCGCCACCCAGCCGCGGACGGCGGCTCTGTCGGCAGCCGACTATGATGTTAACCCGGTTGGCAGCAACACTGCCTGCCTTAGAGTGCCGGCGACGCACGTGTTGCCTTAATACGACGGAATTGTTCGATAAGGAGCTCCACCCCGCGCGGGGGTGGAGCTCTTTTTTTGGGTGTAGGAATTTTCCGAGTTGGTAGGAGGGGCACTACATGCCGCGATTTCGGCGACCGTCGCCGCGCATAGCGCGCCTCCCACATAGAAAGCGTGAAACAATTGCGTTTATTTCCTCTCCCTTGGGAGAGGGCCTTTTTTATTCCCTCTCCCTTGGGAGAGGGCAGGGTGAGGGGAGTCTGAGCGGTTGCCCCTCACCCGATCCCGCAACGCGGGATCGACCTCTCCCGAGGGAGAGGTGAACTAAAAAACATGCATCCCAAGACATTCAAAACATTGGTGGTTAAGACCCGGACAGTTCGGCGGTTCCATCAGGAGTTTCGGGTTAAACGGTCTGAGCTGTTGGAGCTGGTAGACCTGGCCCGGCTTTCGGCTTCCGGGGG
Source organism: Lentisphaerota bacterium (assembly GCA_016182435.1). The sequence goes on from JACPGN010000118.1 coordinate 7,473, forward strand.
CAATTTGCAATCGCTTAAATTTATCCTATCCTGCGAGTCAAAGCGCAATGAGCGGATCTTTCCCTGCCTGGCGTGGGCCGGTTATCTCAAGGGGTGGGGTGGTCCGGCGGAAGGCGAGCGTCCGGCGGCCTATATTATCATCCTGGGCGATACCACGATTCGCCGGGATTTCGGCTGTGACCACGGTATTGCCGCCCAGAGCATGATGCTGGGCGCCACGGCCAGGGGGTTGGGCGGCTGTATTATCGGCTCCATCCAGCGGGAGCGCCTGCGTTCTGCGCTGGCCATTCCGGGCGAATATGAAATTCTCCTGGCACTGGCCCTGGGCCGGCCGAAGGAAAAAGTCATCCTGGAAACCGTGAAAGATGGCGATATTAAATACTGGCGGGATAACAAAAGCGATATTAAATACTGGCGGGATAACAAAAGTCGGCATCACGTGCCCAAACGCTCCCTGCGCGAGATTGTGCTGGAATAGATTGCGCTGAAAAACCCGGCGGACGACACGGAGGTCGTTAATGACCGTGCGAGTGCTTGCCCGCCTGCAACGCTATGCGTAGCATTGCGGGCAGGTCATTCCCATGAAAATGGGAATCCAGAAAAAGTCAGACTGGATTCCCGCCTACGCGGGAATGACAGATGCATAAATTAGCCTTTATTAGAATGACTACAATTTCAAATATGTTTGGCTAGATCTCTGCCATGAAAATCCTGGCTTTGGCGGCGCATCCGGATGATATCGAGTTCTTGTGCGCCGGCACGCTGATTCTGCTTAAAGAGCGCGGCCATGCGATTGCCCTGGCCACGATCAACAACGGCTCCTGCGGTTCGGCCACGCTGCCGCCGGATGAGATTGTCCGGATTCGCGCTGGCGAGGCGCGCGCCGCCGCTGCGCTGATCGGCGCAACGTATGAGTGCCTCGGAATCCCCGACCTGGAATCCGTGTTTGACAATCCCACCCGGCGCAAAGTCGCGGAACTGTTGCGGCGTGCGCAACCTGATATCGTCTTTACCCATTACCCGGGCGACTATATGGCTGACCATGAGATTGCCGGCCAGTTGGCCCGCGACGCGACCTTTACGGCGACCCTGGGCAATTATTCCACGGGTGCGCAGCCCGCGGCGCCGATCCTTAAACGTTTGCCGTATCTTTACTATTTTGCGACCGTGGAGAGCCGGGACCATTTCGGCCAGGATGTGCCTTTAGACCTGATTGTGGATATTGGCGCGGCGCTGGACAAAAAAGTGGCCATGCTGTGCTGCCACGCCTCCCAGCGCGAATGGCTGCGGCATGAGCACGGCATTGATGAATACGTTGATTTCCTGAAGCGGGAAGCGGCTCGGCTCGGGAAGCGCCGTGGTTGTGCCTTTGGCGAGGGATTCCGCCAGCACCGCGGCCACGCCTATCCGCATGATGATATTCTGAAAACACTGTTGACCCAGGAACCGAAAAAGAAAGGAGCATAATGAAGTATTCGTTCATGAGTTTTTCATGTCCGCAGTTGACTTTTGTTCAACTGCTGGCTACGGCCAAACGTTTTGGTTATGACGGCGTTGAGCCGCGCATTGACGCCGAGCACCGGCACGGCGTGGAAACGGCGGCTTCAGCCGCACAGCGCCAGGAAATTAAAAAACTGGCCCGCGCTCATGGG
>JACPGN010000119.1 GCA_016182435.1 Lentisphaerota bacterium
ATAGACCGGAATGCCGGCCGTATAAACCGGCGCAAAGGCATTAGTCCAGACGGCGAACTGCGCGGCCAGATTAGTTCCGAGCGTGCCATAAATCAGGTCGCCCGTGACCAGCACCAGTTCGGCCTGATCATTGGTAATGGCTGCGGCCATGGCCGCCAGGGCGGGGGTATTGACCCAGGGCGTTGCGGGAGTGTTGTCGCTATCGCCGCGGGTGTCGCCGATGACGGCGAACCGCCAAGCGCCCGCCGAGGCCAGGTTGGCCAGCAGGAAAAAGAGCCCCAAGCCAATAGACGCTGGCCAGCACAGCCTGCCCGCAACGCAGCGCGGGAGGGAAAATATCGGGTTCGCGTTCATGACTCTATACTCGATTCTTCTGAAAAACCAGCCCGGTGGGTCACCGGGCCTACAAAACGGCCCATTTCCTGTAGGCCGTGTGCCCTCACACGGCGCTAATCCGAAGTTTTTCACCGGAACCTATACTCAACAACCAAGTTTAATTAGCTTCGCCACGGCCCCAGCGTTCCGACCAGGCCGCAACGCGGTCGGCAATCACGGCGCACTCCAGGCCGAAGGGCAGATAGCCGGCATAGCCCAGGACCGGCATTTCAAAAATATGGAAGCGGTTGACAAACGGCACCGCATAAACCCATTTGGCCAGGCTGTTATAGTTCCACATCTCCCAGAAGAATCCGCAAATCAGGGCGGAAATCGCCAGCAGGAATGTCCGGCGCCAATCGCCCCGGCGGCACTCGGCAAATAACGTGGTGCGCCCGGCCAGGACCTGAATGCCGGTCAGAATACCCAAGGGCGCCAGCCAGAGCAAGGGAAACAGGTAATTGGGCCAAAGACCAAGACCGGCTAACCCGACCGCGAATATGAGCAAGCTGATAATGGCTGTAGGACGCGGTTGGGCCCAGGCAATCGGCCAGATCCGGTCCAGTCCGGCATAAAGCCGCGGATAGGTTGCCAGCAGATAGCAGGTTCCCATTACAGCCGGCAAGACCGTGGCAAAGGGCAAGGTGGCATAAATAAAATATTCCAGAGGCATCAGCGGGTCAATCCCGACGTAATGCCAGTTCTGGACAAATCGGTTCAGGTATTCGAAAAACCACCAGAACAGCGCGCTGACCGGGAAAAGCAGAAGAAAATAGCGCGGGCGATCAGTCAGCATACACGCTCGGGTGCGCCGCCAGGTCAGGGCGTTAACCGTAATGATATAGCCAACCCATAGCGGACTGAACGTATGGCGCTGGAACGTGGCAAACCACTCGAAGCGCGTCCAGGCCAGAATCCAGGCGACAATGCCGAAAGCAACTCCCAGCCAGCCCCAGCCGGGAAATCGGCGTTGGTCCGCGGGCAAAGGTGCGTAGGCGGCGCGGACGGAGCCGCGCCCTCCATGGGAGGTGATGTCTTGCATGGAGGGCGGACCTCCGTGTCCGCCGTGCAGGGAAGGGGCGAGGGGTGCACGGACTATTTTCCGATAGGGAAGGAGAATTCGCATAATGAACGGTATCAGCGCCCCGACAATCAGGATGGCCGACGGAAAAAAGACCGGCCAGGCGAAGGGGCAATGCTCAACATACTGCGCAAGCGGCGGGAACTCGAGATAACGCGCAAGCGGCAGATTGCCGGCCAGGACGCCGAGCAAAGGCAACCCCGCGAGTAATACCAGAGCGATAAATTCAGGCGCAAACGATTGCGAACCAATTTTCATGGCAAGTGATTGACGCCAAGTATCACCTATGCTTGAACTATGGTCTTGCGCAATGCTGCTCGTCCGAATATACTTTCCAACGATGGCAGCATGGACATCGAAAATATTCCTTATTTCCATGCTTATTCTGCAATAACAGAGAACAAAATCAAATCAATAAGTGGTTCGGGCGCCACATGGGAGGATTCACATGAGAACGGCTATGGCACTGCTGCTACTGTGTGCGGGAGTGGCTCTGTCCGCACCAGAAGTGGACGAGGGCACACTGAAATCCATCATTGCCACCGAGGCATCAACGCAGGCCCGGAAGGCATTCTCCGATCTCGCGCCTCTGTATCACCCTGATAGCGCTCATCATCGCGTGCTCAGACAAATGCCGGAGCACGCTCGCTCAACGGAGATGAAATGGCTTCCGTCAACAACTGCGACAGTTGAGCGCTTCTCATTCCTTGGGGCGGATGACACCTACGCAGCAGCCCGCGCTACGATTGTCAAGACCCCCACAGAAGCGGGAGACATTCCTCCGCAGAATGTTCCGTTCAAAGAGATACGCGCGGACACGTTATACGTGTTCCGCCAGCATGAGGGGGCGTGGCGCGTGTGGACGACAACGACTCTCTCGATGGGATCTGTTCCCAACGAGAACTACAAGCCGCCGACTCTCGCGCAATGTGGCATTTACGTGCCAAAAGACGAGGAGTTGCTTCGGATGTTCCGCGATAGCCGGAACCATCTCGATACCATCGTGGAGATGGCCGTCGCGGACAAGACCCTGCGTTGCATCGACCGCGAGTCTGTTACCCCCGTCTCGGCCGTAACCGGAGAACGCCTGCAGGAGTACCGCCAAGCCATGATTCATGCCACAGTTCAGAAAGTGTGGCGGGAGGATGGTGACCGCATCCGCTTCGAGGTCTTCCACAAATCTCTTTCCATGGATTCGTACGAGAAGGGCTTCATCTACTCCCCGCGGCCTCTGAAATCCGTTGAGTCGCTCGATGACGCCCGTGGGGAAGGAACTCACTATCGTAGTCTGGAAGGCAACTGGTATCTGTACTATACAATGATCTCATGATGGAAAGCCCGAACCAGCCGGTGGACTTTATATCCTAAAAAAAAGACTTGAGAGCGCAGGAAACTCGTGGTAGTTTAAGAACATGATTATTGATTGGAATACCTGTCCGCAAGTGGAACGCCAACAGGGGAAAGTCAGCGGCGCATGGGTTTTCAAAGGTACGCGTGTGCCCGTGCGCGCGCTTTTTGACAATATCGAAGACGGCGCATCCGTTGACGACTTCCTGGAGTGGTTCCCTGGCGTCGCTCGAAGCCAGGTGGAGGCAGTTCTGGAGCATGCTTCTGCCGGTCTTCTTGTTAAGTCCCAGGCATGAAGATACTGTTTGACCAGGGTGCTCCCGTTCCTCTCCGGCGTCATCTCCACCCCCACTTGGTGGATACATGTGCCGAACGCGGTTGGTCAGATCTTCAAAATGGCGACCTCCTGGATCAAGCCGAGGCAGATGGCTACCAGGCGCTCGTCACTACCGACCGGAACTTGAAACATCAACAAAATCTGGTCAGCCGCTCAATCCGAATTCTTGTCCTGACGACCACATCATGGCCCAGGATCAGCAAGAAAGCCCAGCAAGTCCGCGAAGCCTTGGAAAGCCTTGACGAGGGCGGATACATGGAAGTGGATATCTGACGGTCGAATCATGAGTTGCACTTTACAAAAAATGGCTGCACCCTTTTTTTGAAAGTGAACTTCACGTTCGGCGGAAGATGCTATTGAAGAAACTAATAAGGAGAAGACCCGTGAAAAAAGTTATGCTGATCGGTGATTCCATTCGCATCAGCTATGAGGCTGCGGCAAGGAAGAGACTCGCGGACGTCGCGGAAGTCTGGGGTCCCGACGAGAACTGCCGATTCGTGAAGTACACGCTCTGGAACGCGAATGCGTGGATTAGCCAGTGCGGCAAGCCGGACATAATCCACTGGAACAACGGAATATGGGACGTCTACCGCCAGAACACGGAGATGGGCATCTTCACGCCCATCGAGGAATACGCGGCTGATCTCAAAAGGGTTATGGGGGAACTCCGCCGAACGGGGGCGAAAGTGATCTGGGCCACGACTACGCCCGTGAAACCCGAGTGCCTGACCTGTCGCAACGAGGATATTGAGAGATACAACGCTGAAGCCGCGCGGATCATGACCGCGGAGCAGGTGGCGATCAATGACCTCAATCGCCTGCTCATTTCCGACCTGAACGGCTTTATCTCACAAGACAACGTGCATCTGAGCGAAGCCGGCGTCGAAGCGTGCGGCGAGGCCGTTGCCCGGGTGATCAGGAAGCATTGGTAAGATCCGTTGCCCCCGCTTGACTTCAAAAAAAAGGGAAGCATGTTGCCATGCTTCCTTTTTCTTCCTTTTTTTACGCTATTGAGCCGGAGCCGTTATTTGGCTGGGTGCTCCGGGTGCTCGGCAGCCGCCGCTTCCTTGATGGCCTTGACTTCTACGATCTTCTTGCCGTCCATCGTGCAGGTCAATTCGACGGCTTTGCCGGCCAACTTGGACAGATCCACTCCTTCGATCTTCACATCAGGCAGTATGCACTTTTCCCCCATCGGACATGTAGCGCCGCCCTTGCAAGCAAAGGAGTACGTCGTGACCTCCTTGTCGCCGACTTTCTTAACCTTACTTATCAGCTTGCCCGGACAGGACATTTCTTTCAAGTCGGCCTTGGCTTCGGCCTTCGCCGGAGCCGCTTCCGCCGCCGCCTTCTCGTCCTCGGCATACACGCTCAGCGACGCCAACACAAAACCAACCACCACGCTACTTGCGATAAAACGCTTCATTGGTATGTCTCTCCCTTTGTACAAAACATTGAAAACGAAATGCAGGTTGCAAAAAAACACGGGTTTTGCAGGTTTGTCTTATCGCCTTTGCACCTCCTCTTTCTATGCTCGGGGCAATGCAGATCAAAAGGAAGCATGTTGCCATGCTTACCTTTTTTTACGCTATTGAGCCGGAGCCGTTATTTGGCTGGGTGCTCCGGGTGCTCGGATTTGGATGGCTGTTCCGGTTGCTCGGCCGGCGCCGCCTCTTTCGAGGTGTCCGGCGTGGGCTCAGCGGCTTTCGCCACTTCCTTGATGACATGGACTTCTACGATCTTCTTGCCGTCCATCATGCAGGTCAATTCGACGTCTTTGTCCACCAATTTGGCCAGATCCACCCCTTCGATCTTCACATCCGGCAACACACACTCGGTCCCCATCGGACACTTAGCGCCATTATTGCAAGCAAAGGAGTACGTCGTGACTTCCTCGTCGCCGACTTTCTTAACCTCGCTCGTCAGCTTGCCCGGACAGGTCATTTTTTTCGCCGCCTTCTCGTCCTCGGCATACACGCTCAGCGACGCCAACACAAAACCAGCCACCACGCCACTCGCGATAAAACGCTTCATGGGCATATCCCTCCTATTACGTAAAACATTGAAAACGAAACGCACGTTACAAAAAACACGGGTCTTGCAGCTTTGTCTTGCCGCCGTTTCACCTCCTATTTCTATGCTCGGGGCAATGCCGATCAATCCCAGTCCGCGCAAAAAACACAGAGTGATGTTTACCAAACCCCCGTTTCCCATGCAAGAAGATTTTACGCGGCTGTCCCTATGGAAAATCGGACGCGCATCAAATGCGGCCCGTTGGTGAAATACAGACAGCGATCGGGCCCATACACGAACCCGAAGCGATAAAAATTGCCGCCCCCATGATCGGGATAGTCGGCCAGGCGTTCTTTAACCGTCAATTCCCGATTGACCGCGAACACGCATTCGCGGGTTAAGCCCCAAATGCGGTTATCGGGTCCGAATACAAGACTTTCGTAGCAGTGGTGGCCAAAGCCCAGTTCCGGCAGCGCCGCCACAATCCTTTTTTCTTTAAGGCTATAGGCAAATACCGTGGCGCGCTGGTTGTGCAGGCCATAGACGAGATCGTTGCCGTCATACAACCAAGCCGTGACCGCGCCTTCATCCTGAATCGCGGGGATGGATTCCAGCACCTCGCCGGTCTCCGGCGAGATAAGGGTGAACCGGATGGTTTGCGGCTCGTTCTGCCGGCACTCGCACACCAATAGCCGGCGCGGCCGGGGCAGATAGACCAGCGCCGTCATCCCCGTTTCTGGATAAATCCAGCGGGTCACGGCTTCCGTCCGGCGATCAATCCTACACAGTCCGCTATGGGAACATCCATACCCGCCCACGCTCGCAAAATAGATGTTCCCATCCTCGTCGGTCGTTTTGCCATAAGGCCGATGCAGATATAACGCCGTTGCCTCGGCGGGCTGAGGCGACAAAGGCGCGCCATCGAGCGAGCGGTTGGGCGTTTGGAACGCCTTCTTCATCGGTCCCAGATGAGCCGGATTGGCCCGTGGGCCGACGTCCCAGCGCCAGGGCCCAGAGGAATCATAGCGGGTCAAATGAGCGCGCGGATAGCTGGCCATGAATAAACGCCCGCCGGACCAAGCCAGTGAGTAGATTTCGCCGGCGCTGTGGGTGGGGGTCCGATAATTGGCCAAAGCGCCGGTTTCCGGGTCATAGGAGAGCAGCACGAGCGGCAGTATACTGCTCATCCAGAGTTTGCCCCCGCCCTCTTGAATGGAAAACAGCCGGAGCGGAGTATCCTTGCGCTCGATGGAAAACGTGTGCGCCCGCCCGGTTGCATCCACATACGTCACGTTGGTTTCGATCAACCGGCTGATATAGCTGCCGTCCTCGAACACGTAAGGCATCAGCATGTGGAAAAAAGGCTCCCACAATGCCGCTTCATTGTTGCCGATCACGGTTTCCGCCAGGCGCACCGTGGAGGCATCCACGGGAACAGCCTGACC
>JACPGN010000006.1 GCA_016182435.1 Lentisphaerota bacterium
CAGTTCGGTCATTCGCGCGGTCGGCAGCTCTCCCGCTCCGGCTCGCACGCTTGCGCCTGAACAGCAGAGGCTGGCCGCCGCGGTGACCAGTGAAGGCGTGCAGGTCGAATGGAATGTCGGACTGGGAACCCCATTTTCCATCCAGGGCCAGGACTTGGGCGCGCGGCGCGCTTTCTCGGCCGGCAAGGGACTTCGTGCCGCTGCCTTCGCCCAAGCGGAAGCCAGGGCTATTGCGGTGCTGGATAATCTTTCCGGCATCATGGGCATCCGGGACGCCCAACAGGAATTTGCCGCCCAAGTAGCCGAAACCGATTCACTCGGCTTTCAGCATGTGCGCGCCAATCAGACTTATCAGGGCCTGAAAGTATTTGGCGGCAAAGTTATTGTCCATTTCAATCCGGATGGCGCGGCCTATCAGGTCAATGGCCGTTACGTGCCGGATATCGCCGTAGATGTGAACGCGCGGATCATGTCCGACGATGCCCTGCGCCGCGCCACGGAAGATCTGGCGGCGCTGGGCCTGAGCGATGGGGCGATTACAGGTCCGCCGGAACTCGTAATCTTCGCCTATCAAAGCCAACCGCGTCTGGCTTATGCCTTGACGCTCTCGGCCAATCCGCCGGAGGCCAACGCCTGGCGCTACTGGATTGACGCCCAGGATGGCGCCGTGCTGCTGCGCTACAACGATGTAAAATTTGCGGACATTACCGGCGTCATTCTAACCGGCGAAGGCGGCGCCACCAATACCGTGACCAACTGCGTTTCGGTCGGTGTGACCAATTATCTCTGGAATACAAATCTCCACTGGCTAATTTACAATTATTCAACCAACTCCCTGTTGTATCCCGATGCCGACCAGACGGCCTTTCGGACCAATTCCACCTGGCTGCCCGCGGACCGGGTGGAAATGTCGGCCGCGGTCAATTTCGACTATATCCAGCGCTACTTCTTGGCCGCGCATAGCCGCAACAGTTACAACACCAATGGCGCTACGGCCTACACCTATGTGCACATTGAGAATTATGTGAATGCGTTCTGGTGGAGTGGGGTTGGTTTCTTTTTTGGCGATGGCGATGGCATCACCGCCAACCAGTTAGGGGTGCTGGACGTAGCCGGGCATGAGTTCGCCCATGCCGTGACCGAATACAGCGCCAACCTGATTTACGCCTATGAGCCCGGCGCGCTCAACGAATCGTTTTCGGACATTTTCGGCGCCGCCATCGAGTTCTACTTTCAGCCGGATAGCCGCACCAATTATCCCAGCAAAGTGGCCGGCAAGGCCGACTGGCTCCTGGGCGAGGATTGCTGGGTCTCCGAAACGGCGCTGCGCGACATGCGTAGTCCCACCAATTCGGCTACCATAGGTTTAGGCAGCGAGCAGCCCAACCATTATAAGGGTCCCTACTGGTATTCTGGCAGTCTGGATAATGGCGGCGTGCATTACAACAGTGGGGTCCAAAATTATTTCTTCTATCTCTTAAGCGACGGCGGCACCAGCGAATATGGAGGAGTCACCACCATCGTTAGCGGCATTGGCATCACCAACGCGGCTCGGATCGCCTATCGGGCGCTGACGACTTACTGCTATGAATTTACCGATTACACGGAAGTGCGCTCGGCCTGGATCTCGGCCGCCCAGGACCTGAATTCGGCCTGGGTCGCTTCGGTTACGCAGGCCTGGGAAGCGGTTGGTTATGGGGCTAACACCCTGGCCGATCTCGGCACGGCCCTGAACGCCACTTATCTGACCTGGTACACCGGCGGCAACAGTAATTGGTTCGCCCAGACCAATGTCACCTATGATGGCGTGCTGGCCGCGCAAAGCGGGCCGATCGCTAATTCCCAGCTATCCCGGCTGCAGACAACCTTCAGCGGCGCGGGCATCTTCTCCTTCTGGTGGAAGGTTTCGTCCGAAGCGAACTGGGACTATCTCCGGTTCTTTATTGACGGACAGGAACAGCGTTCGATCACTGGCGAAGCGAACTGGTCGTATTATGCCTATACCAACTTGAGCGGCACGAGCACCGCAACCTGGGTTTACACCAAGGACAGCTCCGTCTCCAATGGCTATGACGCCGGCTGGGTAGATAAGGTCGCCTGGGCATCCTCCGACTGGGCGCCGACCTTGCCGCCCATCAGCGCCACGGACGGCGATTATAGCGACCGCATCCGCATCAGCTTCTCGGCCATCAGCGGCGCAAACGATTACCTGCTCTATCGCAACACCATCAACAACTCCAACCAGGCCCAGATCATTGTGACCAATACCAGCTCAACTTATGACGACACCGACGTAGTGCCGGGCGCGTTGTATTATTACTGGATGCAAGCCGAGAACGGCGCCGTTGTAACGCCATTAAGCGGCATGGACAGCGGCTATCGCAACTTGGCGGCGCCCAGCGCCTTGGCGGCCAGCAAGGGGGGCTATACCGACGGCGTGCTGCTGACCTGGACGGCGGCCGAAGGTGCAACCAGCTACCAGATTTTACGCAGCACCAGCGCTAATTCAGATACCGCGACCGCCACCATCGAAACCGGCGCCACCAGTTATAACGACACTACGGCAGAGCCTGGAGTTACCTATTATTACTGGCTGAGATCACGGAAATGGCGCCCGACAGGCACCTTCTCCTCATCGTTAAGCGCTGGTGACTCCGGCTGGCGGCGCAGTATGGCTGCTGCCAATAACGCGTTTTGTGACTTTGACGGCGATGGCCGCGCGGACCCGGCGCTTTACCAGAGCGCGACCGGCAAGTGGCTCATCATGATGTCCAGTAACCTCTACCAGACCGCGACCTTCCAACTGGGCGGCGCCGGTTATACGCCCGTGCCCCAGGATTATGACGGTGATGGGCTTGCCGATATCGCCGTCTATGCCGAGGCCACCGGCCGATGGCTGGCCCTGCTCTCAGCCAGCGGTTACGCTCAAGGGGCAACCACATTGGGCGGATCGGGCAGCATTGCGCTCCCGGGCGATTTCGATGGCGATGGCCAGGCGGACCCGGCCGTGTTTCATCGTCCTTCCGGTCTCTGGCAAGCGCTGCTTTCCGGACAGGGCTATAGCCTGGCCCAGGGATATTTCGGCGACGCCGGTTACAATCCCTGCCCGGCCGACTATGACAACGATGGCAAAACCGACCCGGCGATATTCCAGGTCCGGCAGACGATTATGGGCGAGCTGGGCTACTGGTTCGCGGCACAATCGGCCAGCGCCTATGCTACCCGTAGCTGGAACGCAGGCCAATCCGGCCAACAGACTGTTCCGCAGGATTACGATGGCGATGGCTTGGCCGATCCGGCCTTGTATGATGCGGCCACCGGCCTCTGGAACTATTGGCCAACTTCGACGACCGCGACCATGCCCATTTCCCTCACTATCGGCGGGGCCGGCTTTGTCGCCGTAGCCGGCGACTATGATGGCGACCATAAGGCTGATGCTGTCGTCTATCAGGAGGCTACCGGAACCTGGGTAGCGCTGATCTCTGGCAGTAGTTTTGCCCAGGTTACGCTTTCCTTTGGCGGCTCGGGCTATGAACCGGCTGCGGCATTTCCAGCACAATAGAACAATACAGGAGGTATGCCATGACAAAGCGATTAGAGATCCATAAATGCGCAATCTGCGGCAATATCGTGGAAGTCCTGCATGAAGGCGCGGGCGAACTGGCGTGCTGCAAGGCGCCCATGAAACTACTTCTGGAAAATACGGTGGATGCCTCGCGCGAGAAGCACGTGCCGGTCATCGAGCGCAGCGCGAGCGGCGTCCGGGTCTCGATCGGCAGCATCCCGCATCCCATGGAAGAAAAGCATTATATCGAGTGGATTGCCTTGAGCGCTGACGGCCAGGTCTTGCGCCAGTTCCTGAAGCCCGGCGATAAGCCCAGCGCCTGGTTCGGGGGCGTTACCGCCGCCACATTGGCCGCGCGCGAACACTGCAACTTGCACGGACTCTGGAAAACCTGATCTTGTAATTCGATTGCGCTGAAAAACCCCGGCGGACTCCACCGACGGGCTTGTCCCGTCGGAGAGAAAGATTTGGCTAAAAGCTACAAGATATTGGCGGCTAACATATTGCGCTTTTAGCCAAATCTTTTGTTCCTGCCACACAAGCCTGCCCGCAATGCTGCGCAGAGCGCTGCAGGCGGGGTGGCAGGAGACGACTTTTGCAATTGGCTCGTAGTTAGCCGTCTCGCGCTGCGAATTCGGAAAGACCGCTTATGAAGGCCCGCCTGATTAGCACTGGAGTGTATTGGATGGGCGCCCAGGATTGGCACCGGAGGTTGTTTGACGCCTTGATCCCCTTGCCGGACGGCACCAGCTATAACGCCTACCTGGTGCAGGGTCAGACTCAGACGGCGCTCATTGACACAGTTGATCCGAGCATGCAAGCCGAGCTGCTGGCCAAGTTGGAAGGCGTTCCATCTCTCGATTACATCATAGCCAACCACGCCGAACAGGATCACTCCGGTCTGATTCCTGGAATGTTGGCGAAGTTCCCGCAGGCCACGCTTATTACTTCCGTCCGGGCCAAGCCGCTGGTCATGGATCATCTCGGTGTGCCGGAGACCCGCATCCGGGTGGTTAATGACGGCGACACCCTGGCGCTGGGCGGCAAGACCCTGGAGTTTATCTATACGCCCTGGGTGCATTGGCCGGAAACCATGTGCACGTACCTGCGCGAAGACCGCATTTTGTTCAGTTGCGATTTTTTCGGCGCGCACCTGGCTACCAGCGATTTATATGTCACCGACCAGCCCCGTGTCCATGAAGCCGCCAAGCGCTACTACGCTGAAATTATGATGCCATTCCGGGCGATAATCCAGAAAAACCTGGATAAGCTCAAACCTTACGCCATCGCGCGAATCGCGCCCAGTCATGGGCCGGTGTATGACCGCCCGGAGTTTATTATCGCGGCCTACCGCGATTGGGTCGCTGATACGCCCAAAAACGAGGTGGTAGTGCCTTACATTTCCATGCATGGCAGCACGGAGACGATGGTAAACCGCCTGGTTGGCGCCCTCGCCGAGAAAGGCGTCCGGGTAACGCCCTTCAACCTGGCGGTAACCGATATGGGCAAACTGGCCATTGCCCTGGTGGACGCCGCCACGCTGGTCGTGGGCGTGCCCACCATGAACCTTGGCCCGCACCCGGCCGCCTTTTACGCCATCCACCTCGCTAATATGCTGCGGCCAAGTTTGCCGCCATCATCAATTCCTACGGCTGGAACACTAAGGTCAGCGAACAGATTGCCGCCCTGATTCCCAACCTGAAAGTCGAGCTCCTTGCGACGGTGCTCTGTCAGGGCGCGCCCAAAACCGCCACGTTCCAAGAGCTGGACCGCCTGGCCGAAAAAATTGCCGGCAAACACGCCGAATTGAATTTGCATTAAAAAAGGAGGGCAGCAGCATGACTAAAGTCCTGATCGTTTACGCCACGGATTATCAGAATACGCTCAAAATGGCCGAAGCGCTCGCCAAGGGCGCGCGTTCCCAGGCCGATTGCGAGGCCAGCGTGAAAGCCGCCGAAGCTGCAACTTTCGATGACCTCGTTGCCGCCGACGCCATCGTGCTGGGTTCGCCCGTGCACATGGGCAGCGCGGACTGGCGGGTGAAAAAATTCATTGATTCCTGCTGCAGCGCGGCCTGGATGAAGGACGCCCTGGTTGGCAAGGTCGGCGCCGTATTCGCCACCGGCAGCGGCTTCGGCAATGCCGGCGGCGGCTGCGAATTGACCATGCTGGCGCTGCTGAACAACCTGGTCGAACTCGGTCTGATCATCATTCCGCTCCCTAAAAGCACTCCGGGCTATACCACTGGCGGACTGCAATGGGGACCTTATGGGCGCTCAGCCAACCCGAAACTGGAGCCCGTGGGCGTAACCGAGGACATGCTGGGCGTGGCCCGCCATCACGGCATCCACATTGCCCGCGCGGCCAAAGCGCTGAAAGGCGTCAAGATCTTCGGCTAATAGTCCCTCTGCAGCAGGCTGCGCTTTCCGCCGAACAGAGGCAGGAGCGTAGCGGCCAGCGTGGCAATGATCAGCCAGGCCGAGGCCGCCACCGTCCAGGCCCAAAGGTCGCCGCTGCCAAGGCGGCCCAGCACGTAGTAATGGTTGAGCACGCCGAACGGCAGGATCACCGCGACCAGGTAAGCCAGGCTCAAGGCCAGGTTGAGCGTGCCGCCAAAGCCGGAAATGATCGCCATCGGATTGCGCTGCTTCAGGTCTAGAAATACGGCGCCCAACCCGGTGGAGAGTCCACTTAAGCCCAGGGACATTGCCACGGCCAAGCCCATAGTCGTCACCCAGATCCGCACGCCCACCGCCAGCGATAGGGTGGAGACGGTCATCAAGACCACGCTGATCGCCAACATGCCGACCGTCGCCGTTAAAAACTTGATTTTCAATATCCGTCCCATCGAAGTGGGCGCCAAGCCGATCAGCCAGAAGGCCTGCCCCTCCAGGCTCAACTGCGGGTAGATGAAACGGGAACTGAACGAACACATGACGGCCGCGAGGCTGAAGATATTGAGGAAGGCGATCATGTTGCGAAACTCGGCCGAGAGCAGATGATAGTGCAAATTGCGCAGATTGAAGAAATAGAGGGCCAGAAGCCCGAAGAAAATAAATCCTTGAATCCATTGCGCCGGGTCGCGCAGCGTGGTGCGCACGTCCTTGATCACCAGGGCGCGGGCATCGGGGGATAGAAACGCGAGGCGCGTTGCCGGAAGGTGCGTGGCGCCGCGCTGGGCGCCGGCGAGCTGCCGCGAGGCGCCGCGCGTCCGCAACCAGGTCGGGACGAACAGCTTATTGCCCACCCACTCAACCAGCAGAGCGATCATCAGGGCGTTGGCCAGCAGGACGCCGAACAAGAGCGCTCCGCGCAACCACTGGCCGCGCGATAAGGCCACAATGCCTTCGGCCACCCAAGCGCTGGGCCACAGCGGAAAAGCCGCTAACTTCAAGCCGGGCACAAACCGCTCCAGGAAGAAGGCCACATCATCAGTCGGCGCCTTGCCTGTGCCCAGCAGCAGCCAGCCGCCCCAGCCAATCAACGCCAGGAAGGCGACCCCCACCCAGACCCGCGCGCGCCAGCGCGGCGAGAAGCGCAAGACCAGGAGCGTCAGGAGCAGGCCGATTCCGGCATACAAGAGAACCAGAGGAATCGAAAAAAGAAACGTCCAGAGCATAAAAAAAACGGAGAGCCGTTCGTACCAGGCGAAGGCGCCAATGAAGGGAATAATGATCAGAAAGAAAGCCCAGGATGAAATCAACGCCGTTTCCAGCCATTTGTGCAGGAGGATTTCGCCCGGCGCAACGGGACGGCAAAATAGAAAGGGAATTTCTTCTGAATGAAAGGCGGTGGTATAGGTCGTGATGATATTGGAAAGAACCAGCATGAGGCCCAGGCCGAAAAAGAAGAGGGCGAAAAGATGGTGGATCAGCATGACCCCGATACCGCCCAGGTTGCTGAGGAACCGGAAGCCGGACAGGAACAGATACCAGAGGCCCCCGAGCATTCCCCCGGCGAATATCAGGATAAAAATGCCCTTAAAGACCGATTGCTCCCGCGCCAGAATCCGCAGGTTAGCCAGAACCCGCCAATCTTTGCGAAACATGGCTTGCAAAGGACTCATGGGAACTCGCGTTCGGTTTCCGTCAATACAAATCAATCATAACATTGCCGATTTCCGCGACCTCATCCTCTCCCTGGGGAGAGCCCCACCGCGGCGGGGTAAAGACAGAGGCTTGCCCCGCGTCCCGCGGGGTGAGGGGACATATTGGCCGGCACGCCCCTCATCCTGACCCTCTCCCAAGGGAGAGGGAATATTATATTGGACACCACTCAGCTCGGTTAATGCCTCATATCAGGCGTGAGTCTCGTGTTGCGTCAGCCGCAGGAAGACATCCTCCAGAGCCCCTTGCACGGAGCTGAGCGTCCTCAGTTCGGCGAGCGTGCCCAGGCCCACCAGGCTGCCGCCGTTAATGATTCCGATCCGGTCGGCCAACTGCTCGGCAAAGGCCAGGATGTGGGTAGTCAGGAAAATGGTTGTGCCGGAGCGGGCCGTCTGGCGCAGCAGGTCGTGGATCAGGCGGATGCTGAAGGGGTCCAGACCGATGAACGGCTCGTCAATGAACAGCACTTTGGGTTGATGCAGGAAGGTGGCCGCGTAAATCAGGCGC
>JACPGN010000121.1 GCA_016182435.1 Lentisphaerota bacterium
GGCGGGCAGGCTTTGGACGAAGCGGTGCTCGATGCCCATTGCCACGTGCTCGATGACGGTTTGCACGGTGTGGGATCGAGCTACCTATTGTTCCAAGGCGATGCGGCGCACATGCTGGAACTCGCGCGCCATTGCGGCATCTGGCTGACTGCCTTCATGTCCTGGAGCGGCATCGTGGGCATGGATGTGGAGCAGGGGAATGAATTGATCGCCAAAGTAGTTCAGGCTGCGCCGCAAGAAGCGCTGGGTCTTTCCTCGGCCGATCCGACCCATCAGAGCGCGGAAGAGATCAAGGCGCTCTGCGAAAAATACCATCTGGGCCTGGGTTTTCGCGGCATGAAGCCTTATTTCGCGCGCAACGGCATCCACTACCATGACCCGCTCTATAATCCCTACTGGGAATTCGGCAACCAACACGGACTTTACGCCCTTTTGCATACCGATGAAACCGAGGTCGCGCTGAACGGCATCCTGGATCTGGCCAAACGCTTTCCAGCCATGACTTTCCTGATCGCGCACAGCGGCGGTTCCTGGCACTATGCCAAGAAAGTCGCGGAGCTTGGCCGGAAATGCCCGGCGGTTTTTGCCGAGTTGACCCTGACACCCGTCTTGAACGGCGTGATTGAATATCTTTGCGAGAACCTCGGCGCGGACCGCGTGCTTTTCGGCACGGATGCCCCGATGCGCGACCCGCGTCCGCAATTAGCCTGGGTGGTCAATACGCGGCTGCCGGTGGAGACTAAACGAAAAATCCTGGGAGGCAATTTTGCGCGCGTCCTGCTGAAAAGTAATTTGCCAGGCCACGCTTTACCGTCCATTGTGGCGCGGGCCGCCGCCTGCTAACGCGGGCCTGTGCCCGCAACCCAGAAAATTTCCTCCTCAGGCGGATCCGCTATGGCGGATCATTCCATAGGCAGACCCGCCTATGGCGGGAACCACTGATTACACTGATTTCACGGATGGTCAGACCGTTGAACTGGCCGCAAGCGCCTTTGGTAATCCCCACAATGCGCGTGCTATAGCCCTGCCGGACGATCAGCGCCTGGCCGCACTGCGGGCAGAGCGTGTCCTGTCCGGCGCCGGTCAGGACATTGCCCATGTAGACATAGGTCAGGTCCTGCTTGCAGCGCTTCCAGGCGCGCTCCAGCACGTCCGTTGGTGTGGACGGCAGATCCATTTTATATTCCGGGTGGTAAGCGCTCAGGTGCAGGGGCGTCTCCCGGCTCAGGTTCGCGGCCATCCAGGTCGAGACCTGGCCGACCTGTTCAATACCATCGTTCAATCCGGGGATCAGCAGGTTGGTGATTTCCACGTGGCAGCCTTCGGTATGCGCCTGACGCGCGAAGCGCAGCACAGGCGCCAGGGTGCCGCGGCATTGCTCCTTGTAAAAGGTTTCTTCCATGCTCTTGATGTCAATGTTGAGGGCATCAATCAGCGGAAGCAATTCCGCGCCCGGCTTTTCTTCAATAAACCCGTTGGTGACCAGCACATTGAGCAGCCCGGCTTTGCGGGCCTCGCGCGCGCAGTCTTGAACAAACTCGAAGTTGATGAGTGGCTCGTTGTAGGTATAGGCGATGCCCGGGGAATGTTCCGCCTGGGCCAGGCGCACCACCTCCTCGGGCGCATGCGCTTGTGAGCGCGCGCTGACGGTCTGGGAAATCTGCCAGTTCTGGCAGAAGCCGCAGGCGAAATTGCAGCCCCAGCCGCCGATCGAGAAAATAGCGCTGCCGGGATGAAAATGATAGAGCGGCTTTTTCTCGATTGGGTCGTTATGCATGGCCGAGAGCAGGCCATAGCCCGCCGCCACCAGGCGGCCAGCCTCAACCCGCCGGATGCCGCAGCGTCCGGTTTTCCCTTCGGCAATCAGGCAGTGATGCGGGCAAAGCTCGCATTGAACCTTCCCTGATTCGGCTGGATGCCAGAATACCGCCGGCTTCATATCAGCGCCCCTCCCAATGCGGGCTATGCCCGCAACCCAAATACGTTTTGTCCGTCTGTGGAAATGTAGGAGTCTCGCCCCGCCCGCCTGCATCGCTATGCGAAGCATTGCGGGCAGGTCGAGGCGATCTTGTCGCGCCAGCGGGGTGGCGCTCCTACAATTTTCCGCCGCAGGCGGATGCCTATGGCATCTTGTTATTTATGACGGTACCGTGTGTTCAAGGGACTATCATTTCTTCAACGCTATGATGGCAGAAAACGCATTGAAGGCAAACGCCCGTAATATTGGCCGGCAATTAGCGGACTCGGCATAATCCAGCCAGACACAACGTCCGGTCAGCGCCAGCCGCGTTGGGACAGCAACCCGCGATTGGGCAAAGGCACAAAGGTCTTTTCCGGCTCGCCCACAAGTTCTCCCTGGCGCACCCATTTCAGATCGGAGCCATAAAGGTGTTCGGCCAGCAAGGTCGTCAGGCGCTTGCGCACGTCGACCAAC
>JACPGN010000028.1 GCA_016182435.1 Lentisphaerota bacterium
GGCTTACTTCTGCAGGTTGGAAGCGGCTCGGTGGATTCGGCGATCGACGATTCTATCGGGATGGGACTTCTCACGCTTGCTCAGGTCGGCAACCATCTCGTCGAGATTGTTGTGGTGTTTTCGGGCATATGCATCGCGGTTGCGCCACACTTCAGCAATGATCTCATCTTTATACATTTCCAATTTCCTCCGATAGTAACTCCAAAGGAGTACAAATTTCCGGACAAGCATATCCCGTTTTCATAACAAAACCAAATTAGCCGACTCAGTCTGATGCCGCAAGGTTTCTCGATTAAGGGCAGTAATGGGTCAGTTATTGGGGGGGGGGCGCGACGCGCGGTCGCGCCCTACGTAGGGCCTCAGCTTGCTGAGGCGATTGGGATCGCCGACCCACAAAAAACTGAGGGGTTACTAAGGGCAGAAAGGTTTGCCTGCGCACAGCGCCTGTGGCTTAACGCTCTTTGTCTCAGACCAAGCCCTTCAGCGCCAGCGTGAATACGTCGGCAATGCGGGTGAACCCCAGGTCGGTGGCGTGGATGCCATCCACGGTGCCTTCACCATCCCGGCCCAGCAGATTGTCGGATTTCACGTAATGCAGCCCGGTGAATCCGCGCGAGCGCAGCCGCGAATAGGCAACTTTCTGGGTGGCGGTGCGCTCGGCGATCCGCGCCTTGGTTGCGGAGACAAAATCCTCGTTCTGATACCGCAGACATTCAACCAGCACGATCGGCGTCAGCGGGCGGCTGGCGCGCAAGGTGGCAACCATAAACTCGATCCGCTCGTGAACCAGCTTGGCGTCCAGGTTGGGCAGGCAATCAATTACATAAACCGCCGGATCCAGCTCCGCCAGCAGGCGCGCCATTTCCGGCTCGGCAAAGCCATTGCCCGAAAATCCCAGGTTGATTGTTGAGCGCTCCAGCCGCCGGCCGATAATGGCCGGGTAGGCCATGCCGGGGCGCGCCGCGCAGCCACCCTGGGTCACGGAAGACCCGTAAAAACAAATTGGCTTTTGTCGGCCTTCCGGCCGCTTGGGCGCCGGGCCAATGAAAGCATCCTGGCGAACGCCGATGGCCACGCGCTCCACGCCGTTATAGAGCGGAAGATAAAGTTGGTATTCGCGGCGGATAGGCTCCAAGCCGGCGACGAGGCAGGTGTCATTATCCGGCACTTTCTCGGGGCGGCCCGCGCCCACCCAATGCCAACTTCCTTCATTGCGGACATATAAGTCCAAGCCGCTCACGCCCGTGGCCGGCATGTGCGTCATGGCCAAAGTCGGAAAACGCAGCCGCCAGCGGGCGTTGATGGCAACGGCGTCGGTTACAAACCGGACCGAAATCCCGCTGGAACGAAGGCTCAACTCCCAGACGGCTTCCCGCGCCATTCCCTTGGCGCGCGCGGGCAATCGGTCAAAAGGCGATTCGGTGTCAGGCCAGCCCTGGCCCTCAATGCCAAAGTCGCGGATGTCATGCCAGCGCACGTCGCCTTCCACCCCGGCTTGCGCAAAATTGGGATCTAATTCTTCAATGGGCTTATCGGTCATGGCTTGATCTTCCTGCGGACATCTAAGGCGGGACTATGCCCGTAACCCAAAAAATCAACCACTGATTACACTGATGGCACGGATGGGGAAAGCCGTCCCCATTTCATATCCGTGCTATCCGTGTCATCCGTGGTTCCGCCTGTGCGGATCCGCGCCTGGCGGAAATATTCTTGTTTTTCATAGCGGTTGTTCATATATCAGTTACTAATCCTGCAGCTTTCCGTGCTCCAGGAGCAGCCGGCGGTGGGCGTACTGGCCCACGCGCACATCGTGAGTTACGAGCAATACCGCGCCGCCCGCGGCCGCAAAGTCCTTGAGCGTCTGCAGAACCGCCGCGCCATTCTGCTCGTCCAGGTTCCCCGTGGGTTCATCCGCCAGCAGCAGCCCGGGTTTGTTCAGGAGCGCGCGGGCCAGCGCCACGCGCTGGCGTTCGCCGGTGCTCAGGGCCTCCGGTAAATGGTCTTGCCGATGAGCGAGCCCGAATTGCGCCACCAGTTCGCTCACGCGCTCATCGGCCGGCCGGTCCGCAACCGTCAGGGTCGCCAGACGGATATTATCGCTCACGTTCAAAAAGGGCAGAAGATGGAATTGCTGAAAAACGAAACCGATCGAGCGCGCCCGAAACTGCGCGCGCTGTTCGGGACTTAAAGCATAGAGATCCTGTTCGTTCAAGGCGATCTGGCCGGAGGTCGGCTTTAACAGTCCGCCGGCGGCAAGGAGCAAAGTTGTTTTGCCGCAGCCGCTTACGCCCTGGACGGCCACAAACTCGCCGCTGCATACCGTGAGCGAAACATCCTGCAAGGCTTCTACCGGCCCGGTCGGCCCGGCAAACACCTTGCTTATGTGTTGGACCTTGAGCATAACTTCAAGCCTCCCGCAGAATGTCCGCCGGATGCTGTTGCGCGGCCAAGAGAGCCGGAATCCAACTGGCCACCACGCTCAGCGCCGGCGCCATCAGCAATGCCAACCCCAGCACCGCCGCCACGCTGCGCAACAGATCGGAGGCCGCCACGCCGCCGCCTTCCAAAACGGTGCCTATCTGCGCGCCAGCCAGCAGACCGGCGGCCCCGCCCAGCACGCCGCCGATCAGGCCGATGACTACGGCCTTGGCCAGGAAGATGAAAAGCAGTTGGGGGGCGCCGATGCCGAGCGCGCGCAGGATGGCGATCTCGACCCGGCGCTCGCGCGTGTCTAAGAAAGTCAAGAGGCCGATCCAGACTGCGCAAGCCACCATCACCAGGGCCACCAGAATGGCCGCGAACCGCTCGCGCTCGCGCTGCAAATTGGTCCGGGCCTGGCGCTCCTGTTCAATGCGCGTTTTGCCGTCCGCCTCCACCTTGGCGCGGGCCTCGGCGCGGGTTAGCGCCTCGGAAGAACGCTCAATTACCTGGGTCTCAGGAAGAATTTCCGAAATTTCCCGGCGAATCTGCGGCAGAGCTGGCCCCTCGCAAAAACATTCCAGCGCCAGGATGGCGTTGATCCGGCCCTTCTTGTTCAGCAGTTCCTGAGCCGCGCTCAATTCAATCCAGGCGGTGATATCGTCCTTGTTTCCGCGTTCGCCATGAAGACGCTGCGCCGTGAACTGGCGGCCCAGTAGAGTAATCGGTTGGCCCACGGCCACACCCAGGCGGCGATGAAGCTCGTAGCCCAGCACGATCCCGCCCGACGGCACGGGCTGCCCCATGGCCTGCTTGGGATCTTCATGGAGCAGGGGCACTTCGCCGCGGGTTCCAACCAGGATGATCCTCCGGCCAATTTCCGGCCAGTCAATCTTCTGTTGCAAGCTGGGCAATAGATGCCGGACGGTGATAAGTTTCGAATGGGCCAAGCGCGTTACATACTCTTCCGGCATGTCCTTCGTCGCGAAATCCTCGGCATGAAAATCAGCCAGGTTCTGATCCTTGGGCAGAATCACGACGTTGAACCCCAGGCTCAGCATCGTCCGGCGAATCTGGTCGTTCAAGGCGTCCAAGGTCCGGCGCAGTTCCTGCTCCTTGAGCTGCAGGATTGCCTGCGTGCGCGCCTCGTGCACGCCTCGTGCACTTGCAGAAGCGTGAAAGCGCCGACAAAACTGCCCACGGCCACCAGAACAGATAATACGCCCAGGAGCAGCCGGCCCCGGCGATAGACCATTTCCCTGAATACCAGATGACGAAGGGTTATCAACGAAGCAACTATTCTTTCTTTCGGCGGCGCAGCCACAGGGAAGCCACGACTACTACCAGTACCAGCGCCAGAACCACACTCACGAACGCCCAGTTCAGTATTCCGGAAGCTGCTGGCTTTTGCGGTGCAATGGGCTCCTCCGGTGGAACCGTCGCCGGCTGTCCCGGCGCGCCGGCGGCCGCCGCTGCTACGGTGGTCGTTGCCGGCTCCTCAGGAAGAACACCGGTCAAGTCCGGCAGGGGTATAGCCGCAAAAGCGGAAGTGCCGGCGAAGGTCGTCCAGTCCGCCGTCATCAGCAGATCGGTGCCGGGATTGAGGGCCTTGACCTGGCAGGAACAGTTGGCCACCAGGAACAAGCAGGCGTCGCTGATGTGCTCACTGTTGATGCCGCGTCCGACCAGCGCGTAAAGGACACGGCCTTGCCCGAATATCGGAAAGGCCATCGGCTGGCCAATGCCCTGCTCCAGGTCGGCTTCGGAATGCATGAGCATGGCAACGAACACAGCCTCGGCCGGATCAGTTCGCGCTACCCGCAGAATGGAGAAAGCCATCTTGACGGGCACGTAGTCCGGCGCCATGAAGGGGGCAGCTTCGTCAGGGGCAGGATAGTTATAGAACGAGCCGGTGTTGGTGGCGGCTGCGCTCAATTCAGTTTCAAGTTTCTTCAGTTCAACCTCCAAGTGGCCAAAGGCTTCATTGTCAGAATCCTTATTGCCGCTTTCCAGCAGCACCCAGACGATTGAATCGCCCTGCAGAAGGCGGCGGACAATTTCACGCCGGGCCGGTGAATCGGCCAACGCCTCCACCGTGGCGGCCTCTAAGGGGCCGGCCCAGGCCAGCGGTCCTCCCGGGGTGACGGAAGGAATGCTTGGGCCAAAAGGCCCGCCCAGGTCTACAGCGGCGGACACATCTGGGTAAAAGCCTCCGTGCGCGGGATCTCCCCGCGTGGGATATAACACCAGCAAGCGCGGCAGGCCCTTCTTGATTTCCGCCTCAAACGGTTGGATAGACGGATCCGCCCCGCTC
>JACPGN010000146.1 GCA_016182435.1 Lentisphaerota bacterium
CCATTTATGCCGGGGCCACCATCCTGGGCGGCGATACCATTGTCGGCGAAGGCGCGGTAATTGGCGGCAATGTCTGGTTGACCCATTCGGTGCCGCCGGGCGCCAAGGTCTATAACCTGCAGCCCGGTCCCAGCATCCAAATGGTCGAATGACCGGCCGCTCAACGGATATGATTGATATTTTTTCTTTGCATTCGACGTTCGGCGTTCGACTCGCCGGGGCGAAGCGCTATGGCGGAGCCTGGTGTTGGATGTTCGGCGTTTGCTTTTGTCTTGTGACTGGCCCCGCCCGCGCCGAGGGCTTGCCCCTCCTGGTGTGTAATGAGCCGGAATATCATTTCGGCGCGCTGAGCAACACGAATGAGGTGCCACACACATTCGTGCTGGCCAATGAAGGCGACGCGCCGCTTACGATTTCGCGGGTTCACCCCGATTGCGGGTGCACCCTGGTGCGCCTGGAACGCGAGATCATTCCCCCCGGCGATGAAATTACCGTGCAGGTGCGGCTGATCCTTAAAGGCCGTTCCGGCTCTCAGCATAAGCGTATAACAATTGAATCCGATGATCCGACCCTGCCGCGGCTGACGCTGAGCTTGATCGGGGAAGCCGTGGCCGAAGTGCAATTAACGCCGGAGCGGATTTTCTGGGGCAATTTGCGGAGCGATGCGGCGGAAGTCAAAACCATTGATATCAAGTTTCATGAGTCAGCCCCCGCCCAGGTCACCGGAGCGGGCGTTTCGTCAAGCGCTTTTGCTGTTGACCTGGGAACAAATAAGCCCGGAATAGCCTATTCCGCCCGGATTCGGCCCGTGCCGCCCTTGCGGCTTGGCCAGTTTGAAACTGACCTCTGGCTGACCACTGATTCAGTCCGCTATCCCCGCCTGACGGCGCCCATGCAAGGGCGCGTGGTGGGTGACATTTACGCCGTGCCGGAGGAGTTAACCCTGGCGTCCAAGCCCGCCGATAAGCGCGTGGAACGCTTGCTCATGGTCCAAACCAGCCTGCCGCGGCCTTTCACAATTCTCAAGGTAGAGCCGCCCCTGACGAACATGGAAGTCCAAGTTCGTTCGACGCGCCACCGGGGTTACCGGATCGAGTTGCGCAATATCTTTCCCGACCCGGCGCTGGACGGCAAACTTTTGGTGATTACCACCGATTGTGAAACCATGCCGGTGCTCACCGTGCCCTTCCGTCTTAGCCAACCGCAATAGCGTCCAGTTCCACCAGGGCGCCTAAGGGCAACCTGGCCTGCGCGGTGGTGCGGACCGGCGGCAGCTCGGCGCTGAAATAACTCCCATAAATCTCGTTGAAGGCGGGATAATCCTCCAGGTTGGCCAAAAAGACTGTAACCTTGACGACGTCAGGTAAGCCCAATCCGGCCTGCTCGAGAATGGCCTCTAAGCTTTCCAATACCCGCTCGGTCTGCGGTTTAATCCCGCCGGCAACCAGTTGGCCGCGCGGCGGGTCGAGCGCGATAATACCCTGGACATAGAGCGTGTTGCCGACCTTGATGCCCTGCGAATAGCGCCCAAGGGGTTTGGGCGCCTTATCCGTTGCAATAACGGTTTTGTTCATGGTTTTGGCTGGGCAGGGCTTGTCCCGCGTCCCGCGTGGCTACCTCATCGCCGCTGCTGTCCGCTCTGGTCTGTCTGCGTTCCACGCTCTACGCATTCGTTGGTTCGTTGATTCGATAATTCGGTGATTCGTAATCCTGCAGTTCTTCGTTTTACGAATCAACCAATCATCAAATCATCTATTTTTCCGCCCCTGTCGTCTGTAGTC
Organism: Lentisphaerota bacterium; assembly: GCA_016182435.1. The sequence goes on from JACPGN010000146.1 coordinate 1,782, forward strand.
CGGCTTGGATTTAACCAGGCCTTCCCGGCCGAGGGCCGCGCGCTTAAGCTGGAGCTTCTCCAGCACTTGATCGGTCGTGCGGAAATGGCATTTGGCCGTTTTCAGCAGTACTTGGGCGCCATGTTGTTTGACCAGGTCCTCGGCTGCCGCCTTGACCTGGTCGGATGCGCCTTTGGGAAACGCCAGATTATATTCCTTGCGCATTTTGACCAGGGCGTTGAGAAACGCCGCGCGCGCCAGGATGGAAGCCGCGGCCACGGCTGCGTCCGCCTCAGCCCGGTGCCGCTGGACCAGCTCGATCCGGCGGCCGCGCGTCATCAGCGCGCGTTTGACCTGCTCCTGGTTGCCGAACTGGTCGGAAATGGCCCGCGGACATTCCGGCACGTGCGCAAGCAGATTTTCAATGGCGCGGGCGTGGCCCCAGGAAAGCATGCTATTGACACTGCGGAATTGCGCATACAGCCGGTTATAGGCTTGTGGGCCGATCATAACGATGCTGAAGCGTTTGCCCAGGAGCTCTCTGATATCCCGGGCCAGTTCCTGGGCGCGCTTGTCGCTGGAAATATGCTTGCTGTCCTTCACGCCCATGGCGAGCATTTCTTTGACTAAGGCGTTGTCCGCGTAGGCGCCGGCAATGACCAGCGGGCCGAAGAAATCGCCCTTGCCGCTTTCGTCAATGCCCATGTGCGGCTGGTAGGCTTCCGGGTTGAGCATTTCCTCATAACCCACGCCGACCTGGAGCAGGACCTTAGGCTCCAGCACATAGGTTACAAACTCCTGCGCCGCGCGGCCCTGGATCAGGCATTTGCCGCTCTGGTAAAGAATGATCCGGCAACTGTCGGTTTCCGCCGCGGCCTGGGCATAGGGCACCACAGCCGGACGGTAGTTGCCCCCGCGCAGGATCTCCATCAGCATGATCTGCTGTTCCTCGGTCAAGGGATAGGTGAACGACGTTTTGAGGGGTGGATCCATGATGATGAAATTGGAAACTTGAAATTGGAAATTTGGATTATGGCAGGGCACCGCGACCGTCGCCGCACACCCGCCGGAGGCGGGGCAGGCATAGTGTTTACCACGCGTTTCGCGTGGCGCCTCCCACATGAAACAGTCGCCGAGGGCCTAATTCAATGTCTAGGAATTTCAATGTTGTAGCCGGGGTCGCTGACCCCGGAAAAGACCGGCCTCAGCGAGGCCGGCTACAGTTTTTAGTTGCCAAAGGCCTGATTCAAGGGCTGGCGACTACGGTTTTTTTACGGCCGGATTTTCAGGATTTGCCGACTTGCCTGTTTGAACGGGCTTGTCCGCTTGGGCAGGTTGGCCGCCGACTGCGCCAGTCGCATCGGCTGCGGCCGTCTTCTTAAGAGCCTGGCCGGCGGCTTCCAAGATCTCGGCGGCCGGAATGATCACCGGCGCCGGCATGCTATTCTCGTCCATACTCATCATGCCCAACATCCCGCCCGATTGCGCGTCCGCTTTATTCTTACGCAGGCCCATAATGCCGAGGAGCTTCGCGTCCAGGGTGAACACGGGTATGCCGGATGGCCCGGGTTCCGACGGTACGTAGCAGGGACGCGGTTTGGTTACGATGGATGCGATGCGCGAGATAATCATCGAAGGTTGACGATCCAGGTGCTTGCCCTTGCGTCCGATGATGAGGATTTCATCCAATAGCTGCGGCTTGGTCTGGGAATTCGGGTTGATGAAGGCGAATGGCGGCAATGGCTTGCCTTCCGTTTTTTCCGGCATTAGAAAGCTAAGGTCGAGGTCGGGATCGGTCAGCGCGATTTTGGCCGGGATTTCCTGACCATCGGCCATCCGGATTTTGATGTTGGAGATATCGCTCTTGGCGTCAAATTTGGCGTTGTCCGCTCCACGCGCGCTCATTTGTTGCAGCATATCACCCAAGAAGCCACTGGCTTTGTCGAGCATGGATGCCGCCACAACGGTGAGCCCGGAGGGATCAATGACCGTGCCCAGGGTTTCCACTTTCAGTTCCTCGCTCGGCATCATCATGGCGCCCTTGCCGGATATTTGAATCTTATTCACGGCCGATACCCAGACAACCGCGCTTTGATTGTCCTTCAGCGTCTGCTTTGCCGTAAGGTTCGCGTTATTTTCGGCCGCCCCCGCCAACATGATCAAGACCGTTGAAAATGCCAGTGCCGCGCCGATGCTTTTTCTCATGGTCCGGCTCCTCCTATTTGGTTTGTTCCGATTCCCAACTCGGCTCGATCTCCAGATACATGTTATGAATCCCGCGTTTTACGAAAAAGACCACCCTTTTTGGCTTTCGGTCTGCCACGGCCTTCAGCAATGTTTCGACGGATGCGACGTCGGGTGTGGGTTGTCCGTCTATGGCCAGGAGAATATCTTCCATGGCCAGATGGCCGAGCGCGGCCCAGCCGGCGTGGTCTACACGCTCCACGAAGACGCCCTCTATGTTATCATCAATTTGCTGGGCAACCCGATCATCGAACGCCAACTCCCGCACGCTGAACTCAAAGTTGTCATTCTTGTAGCGTTTCAGCTCGGCGGGAGGAATGGGTGGGTTTTCCAGCTTCAGCGGGATTGTCAAGGTCTTGCCGTCACGCATGACCTCTAACTGGACCTCGGTCCCGGGCTTGAACCGGCGGATCATGTTCGCAAGGACCTCATGATCCTCCAGGCGCGACGCCTCAATCTCATCGTCGTCCAGCTTGAGAATGATGTCGCCCACCTTGATCCCGGCTTTTTCGGCCTCATGGCCGGGATACATCTGGATCACCCGGACGCCTTTCCGGCCCTTGCATGCGAGCGCTTCGGCAAGATCCTCGGTAAGCACTTGGGTGGCGGCGGCCAGCCATGCTTTGCGAGTTATCAAGGGCTCTTCCCTGGGCGGTTCCTTGCCCAAGCGGACCACGGTCAGGTATTTCTGCTCATTCCGCTCGAAGCCGACCAGCGCCGGGACGGGGTCGGTCTTCCCGTGGGTCAGTTCCTCGGTAAGGCTGCGGAGCTCTTCTAAGGTTTTGAGCGGCTTCCGGTTGATTTCGAGGATGACATCCCGGGGCCGAAGGGGCGGCTTGGCTTCCGCGCTCGGTCCACCAGGCCGGATTGAATGGACAAACACGCCAAGTTTGTCCGAACGCTTAAGTTCCAAGGCGGACATCCGGGTGAGGTTGCGGGCCGTGATGCCCCAGGCCTTCAGTTCCTCGTCATCCCCACGCGCCCGTTCGGCTGAGTCCGTAGTCAACAACAGCTCCAGGGTCTCCTTGCCGCGAATGACCGTGGTTTTCACAGTCTTGCCGATGAGAACCGATGCGGCCAGACTATTGAATACGGGCAGATCTTCAGGGATGCTGCAATCCACGCTCGCGCCGTCAAACTCGGTGATCACGTCGCCGGGCTTGAATCCGGCTTGGGCAGCCGGCGACCGGCCGATGACGCCGCCGACGAGAACGCCTTTTGTCAAGGAAGCATCCTTAAGCCGCGGTTGGCATTCGAGGCCGGTCCAACTGCGCTGGACCTTGCCGGTCTTGATAATCTGGGCAGCGACGGACTTGACGACGTTGCCCGGAATGGCGCCTCCCAACCCCAGACTGATCTCGTTGATGCCGATCACCTCGCCGTCGCGATTGACCAGTGGGCCACCGCTGTTCCCGCCGTAGATTTGCGCGTCGTGGGTAATCCACCGGAGCAATGTTCCCACATTCTCGCCATCCAGTTCAAACGTGAATGGCCAGAACAGTTCCGGGAAAATCATCTTTGTGTTGCTGACAATGCCCTTGGTGACCGACTGTGAGACTGCCACAGGACTACCCATGGCGAAGACCGTGTCACCGACACGGACTTTGTCGGAGTCTCCGAACGCGGCCGTCGCCAGCGGTTTATCCTTGTTCTTACGCTCGTCGAGTTTCAGCTTGAGCACGGCAATATCGGCCAGCGGGTCGGTTCCGACCAGGACAGCTTCGATTTCCTCGCCGTCCGTCAACCGGCAGATCAGCCGCTTGGCTTTGCCCGCAACGTGATGGTTGGTGATGACGTAACCGTCTTTGCTGATGATTACGCCGCTTCCGGCCCCGGCAAACTTCTGCAACCGACCGCTCTCTGGAGAAAGAATGACGACACTAATGCGCACCAGGGCGGGATATACCCGCGCCAGGGCGATTTCGAGTTCCTGTTGCTGTTGGTCGGAGGCGTTACCGGCCACCGGTACGGGGCGCGTGACGGGCGCCTCCGCTCTGACTACGGAACAGGCCAGAATACCGCCCCCCAGAATTCCGGCAAAAAAGACACTGCATCGCATGACTTTATATTTCATTAAATGATCCAACGTTTTCGGCATGCTGTCAAATCCTGCTGACCTCCGACTTCTGATTTCTGGGACACTTCCTAAGGCGGGCCTGCCCGCAACCCAAGAAAATCAACCACTGATTACACGGATTTCACGGATGGTAAGACCGCCGCCGGCCGCTTGTCGCCCGGCGACAATCAGTGTTATCCGTGCCATCCGTGGTTTAATATTCTTGTTTTTCATGGCGGTTCCTTGTGATTGAGTTACTATTGATACAACGGCCCCAGTTTTTCGCACACCCGGAAATCGTCGCCGCCGAACCGGTCCCATAAGGTCGGCCGGAAAATCTGGTCGGCGGGGACGTTATGCAGGTCCACCGGAATCCGCAGCATGGCGTTGAGCGTCAGGAAATCCGCGCCGATCAGGCCGAACGAATTGCCGTCATGGTTCGGCCCGATGCGGGACATGTATTCGAACGAAGACATGCCGCGCGGCGCCCAGTAGGTTTCCGGCCAGGTGGCGTCCGTAACCCGGCTGACATGGTCGGCTACCGCTCGGGGCAATTCTAACGTTTTACCTTCAACCACCGAGCAGGTGATTTTATCGCCGACCACATTGTAGCGGTAGGCGGTCATGGGGATGCCGCCGGGCGTGCGGTAATGGCTGGAGAGACCGTCGCCGGGGAAGTATTCCAGGGCCGCGCGCATATAGGTGGTGCCGGCGCAAGCTGTGCGCATGAGTTTTTCCTGAATTGCCTTGTCCGACCGTATGGCATCAGCCACCTCGGGGATGCTCATGGTTTTGCCGCCCTTGACGAGCGCGATGATGTCCAGAGCATAGTCCAGGGCGCCGGCGCCGGAATTGCGTTTGTCAATGAAGCCCTGCGGCGCGATCTTGCTGATGTCCTTGCCGGTGGCCTGGCGGATGCTGGCCACGGTCCAGTTGGTGCGGATATCGGCGAATAACTGCGGCAAGCCGGTTACCAGGTTGGCGGCCAGCATGCCAATGCCGTTCTTGGAATCATTTTCCGTGGCTACCAGGTAGGCCGGCCGGAACCCGTTCCAGTCAAACGAACTGTTGAGCATGGATTCGGCCACGTCGAAGTTCGGGTAGAGATCGGTCCACTGCCGCTGGCCCTGGGTGCCTGCCAGAATGGCATTGGCGCCCTGGGCGCGCTCGACATCCGCCTTGAACCCCTGCTGCCGGCCGATTTTCTCGTCGGCTAACTTCGGGTTGCCGACCATCAGGTCGCGGGTGATGATGGTGATGAGCAGGCACAACCGCAAAAGCTCATCGGGCGGGTAGGGCCGCTGGCCGGCGCCGAACACGAACTGGAAGTTTTTCTTCATGAATTTGAAGGCGCGCTCCAGCTCATCGTGATCGTAAAAGCCCTGGTCAATGCGGCCCTTGATCGCCACCATGTCCACCGAGACCGTGCCCAGGCCAAAAAAGTTGAGCATAATGTTGCGCCGGACGTCGGAACCGATAATGCCCATGGAGACGCCGCCCAGCGAGAGATAGTTTTTACCGCGCATTTCGGCCACCGCCACCGCGCAGCGGGCAAAGCGCAGGATTCTCGCTTGCACGTAGCTCGGCAGCTCGCCTTCCTCGGCTTCGAGGTCGGGGTTGTAGATCGAAAAGATCGGGCGCATCTTTTCGTCCATGGCCGCGCAAAATGCCTTCAGCCACACCGCGCCGGGACGGTCCGTCTGGTTAAGCCCATAAGCCGCCTGCAGCCATTCACTGGAGCCTAAGCCCTGACAGGCGCTCATAAGCTCGTCGCTGTAAGACCAGGAACGGCTGACCCAGATATTGGCGCTGACGCCCTCGCGGATGTAAGCCTCCTGGGCCAGGGCGCCGGTGCGCGCGCCGTAGACGATTTCCGCGGGCGCCACCACGCGCACGCTCGTGCCATCGGGCAATTTGACATGTTCACGGATGAGACGGCTTACCCTTTCGACCAGGCGCCAGGTGCCGGCCACGTTGCTCTCGTAGGCGCCGGTGCGGCCATCAGCCACCGGCGTAATGGCAATGGTAGGCACGTGGCCGACCAGCGACCGGCCGCAAGGCGCAAAGCCCCGCTTGGTTTTCGACCGTTCGGCAAAATCAATTCGTTCCGCGGATAGGGATGTGTTCATCTGATTGGCTCCTTCTGGTATGAAAGATGATTGACAAGCCTCGCACTTTACCTGCAGACTCTGCTGAGTTCAAGGTATTTTCAAAGTCATAAAATCATCATAGGAGCCCTGGCATGCTGACGATGGAAACTGTCCCTTACCGCGGCTGGAACAACAATATCCGCCTGGCCAATGGCCAGGTGGAACTGATCGTTACGCGAGAGGTCGGGCCGCGGATTATCCGGTTCGGCTTTATCGGTAAAGAGAACATCCTGGGCGAGTTGTCCGAGCAACTGGGCGGCCGCGGCGAGAAGCAATGGCTGCTCCGCGGCGGCCATCGCCTCTGGCTGGCCCCGGAAGAGAAACCGAAAACTTACGAGCTGGATAATTCGCCGGTGGTCATTCGTAAAATTGTCGGCGGTATTCGCGTGGTCCAGGCCCCGGGGCGGCTTTCGCATGTGCAGAAGGTGATGGATATCACCTTGGCCGAGCGCCGCAACGAAGTAACGATTAGCCACCGGCTGACCAACAAAGGCCGCAAGCCAATTACCCTGGCGCCCTGGGCGCTGACGGTTATGGCCCGCTGCGGCACGGCGATCATTCCGCTGCCTGAAAAAATTCCGCATACGGCGCGGCTGACCAGCAACCAGAACTGGACTCTCTGGGGCTACACTGATTTCAGCGATCCGCGTTGGACGTTGGGTTCGCGCTATCTTCTGTTCCGGCATGATCCCCGGCGCGGGCCTAACAAGCTGGGTATCGCCCACCGGCAAGGCTGGGTGGCGTATTGGCGGAAAGGAACGCTGTTTGTCAAGCAGTTTGCGTTCAGGGAAGGGGCAACCTACCCGGATCAGGGCGTGAATTTTGAGACGTTCGCCAACGAGCGCATTCTGGAACTGGAAAGCCTGGGTCCCTTAGTTGCGCTCCGTCCCGGCCAAACGGCAACCCACACGGAAACCTGGTCGCTCCAGCGCGGGGTCAAGGCCTGCGGCAGCGAGGCGGATATTGATAAATACGTGACCCCGCTGGTTAAACGCTAAGCGTCTGTCCTACTCGCCCAGGATGCGCCGGCTTTCGTCCAGGAAAATGCCCTGGAGGTTCATCTTGAGCTGTTCGGGGTTGGGGGAGTGGGTCAGGCCTTCTTTTTCAGTGATGGCCCCGCTCTTGATCAACTTGAGCAAGGCTTGGTTAAAGCTTTGCATGCCGTCTTCCGTGCCGGTCTCAATGGCCGCCGACAGGACTTCCAGCTTGTTTTCCGCGATCAGCTTGCGCACGGTCGGCGTATTGATCATGATCTCCAC
>JACPGN010000147.1 GCA_016182435.1 Lentisphaerota bacterium
AGGCGCTGGTAGGCGTTGGGGTCGTCGAAGTTACCCTGGCAATACTCAAAGCGCCGGCTGAAATTTGCCCATGCCGCCGCATCCGCCGGACCTTTGCGCGAAAAAGTGTTGATCCCTTCGAGCATCTGGTTGCGGAATTCAGCGTTGGACAGGGGCCGCCGCGCCAGGCCCACGATGGAGAGGCACTCCGGCAACAGCCGCAGCAGGCTCAAATTGTAGATGGCCGGAAGGAGTTTGCGCTTAGTCAGGTCGCCCGAGGCGCCGAAGATAACCAGGGCGCAGGGGGCGGGCGCATGTGGCAACGGATTGGGTATTTGTGTCATGAAAGACCGCACCTCAGTTGGCTATTCTATCTTGCGGTTCCTGCAATTCAACCGCGAATTTTGTGTGGATAGCGCTTGCCTGGTTTCTGTCCGGGGCGCCTTAGGGTTAAGGCCTGCCCGGGCTCGGCCAGGGGAATGGTCGCCCTATCACACTTTATAAAGTGTGATAGATAGAAAGCGCCCGACCATATCAAAAAAAATCCTACTGAGGTTCAATTATTCATGGACTTTGCTGATGGTTTTTCACTATTATCGCGGAACTTTTTCATGAAAGTCATTTTAATTGTGCTGGATTCGCTCGGGATCGGCGCCGCGCCCGATGCCCCGGAGTATGGCGATAGCGGCGCTGATACCCTGGGGCATCTGGCCGAAGCCGTGGGCGGCATTCAGTTGCCCACTCTGCAGCGGCTGGGACTCGGCAACATTCCCGCGCTGCTTCCCGCAGGCAAGGCCATTTGCGGAGTGCCGGCGGTGGCACAGCCGCTGGCGAGCTATGGCGCCATGCAGGAAGTATCAAAAGGCAAGGACACCATCACCGGCCACTGGGAGATGGCGGGGCTGGAACTCCCCCGCGGGTTCCACCTGTTTCCCAAGGGCCCGCCTTCCTTTCCGCCCGAGCTGGTGAGCGCCTTCGAGCAGCAAACCGGCCGACGCCTGATCGGCAACAAGGCCGCCAGCGGCACGGCGATCATTGAGGAGCTTGGCGCGCGCCAACTGCGCGAAGGCGCCTGGATTGTCTATACCAGCGCCGATTCGGTTTTCCAGATCGCCTCCCATGAGGAAATAATTCCACTGACCGAGTTATACCACGCCTGTGAAATTGCCCGAAGGCTCTGCGACGCGTACCAGGTCGGCCGCGTGATTGCCCGGCCGTTTACCGGACAGCCGGGCGCCTTCCGGCGCACCGAAAACCGCCGCGATTATTCCTTTGCCCTGCCGGAGCTGACAGTGCTTGACCGCCTGGCCGCCGCGAGCGTGCCGGTCACCGGCGTGGGCAAAATTGAAGATATTTTCAACAAAAGCGGCCTCACGCGTTCATTCCATACTCTTTCGACTCAGGCCTCGCAACAGGAAGTTCTGGAATTGGCCCGCGCGCAAAGCGCTGGTCTGATCTTCGCCAATTTCATTGATTTTGACATGCTCTACGGTCACCGGCGCGACGTCAAAGGCTATGCCGCGGCCCTGGAGCAGACCGACTTATTTTTCGGCAAGCTCCTGGCGGCGGTGAATCCCGCCGACTGGCTCATGATTACGGCCGATCATGGCAATGATCCCACCTTTCGCGGGACGGATCACCGGCATGGATTTTACGACGTGGCCCAGAGCCTGGCGAAGATATTTAATCTGCCGCCCATGCCGCGCGGGATTTCGTTCATCTAAGACAGCGTTCTACCACAACCAAATTTCTCTTATCGCCGGTCGCCCTGATGCGCTATTTCGCCCACTTAATAATTTCGACCTTGGCTTAGTATGAGGCTTGCTTAAATAAGGCCGTAAATGCATCCTTTCTAAAAAGTTCAAAATTGTGAAAAAAAGGCTTGACAGGGGATTTGTTTATTACGATGATGATGACCAGATTCATACGGGTCTAGGCATTCATAGAGGATGCGCCGATGTGGAGTAAATGCCCTGTTTTCAGTGGTTTTTCGCTGCTGGTAAGTAAGCCAGTTCACGGTTCACGGTTCGCCACGCTCTCAGCAAGGTCCACAGCTTGCCCGGCGGAGCCTTGGCGAAGACGGATCCTCAGTCCTCAGTCCTCAGTCCTCAGTCCTCAGTCCTCAGTCCTCAGTCCTCAGTCCTCAGTCTAATTCCGCTCAGACTGCTCGTCCGGAAAAATCAAGTCTTTTTTGTCCCGCGCTTGTCCTGCGCTTTGCGAAGCTTTCGTCGGTTTATCTTTTCGCATTTCTGTCTGTTCTTGTCGGCATCACCTCTCTTGGCAAGAGAAGATTTTTTTCTTAGGAGCATTCAATGAAATTGGAATTGCCTGATTGGCTGGGCAGTTCGGTGCGCCGTTGGGTGGCGTTGGCAGGCCTGCTGCTGATGCTGGGTGCGGCCTCAGTGGCGGCGACCCGGGAGGACTTGGCGGAGCCGTGGGCGGCTTACTACGACTGGGTTGAGCGCGTTGCGCCGGAGCATGCAACCAGTCAAGCGCTTTTAGATTTCCGGCCGATATTGACCGAAGGCGATTCTTTAAGAGGCTTGTGGCCGCCCTGGCTTGCGCGGGTTTTCAAGGTTCAGGGGGAATGGGCCCAGAGCGTGAGTGCCTGGTATGTGCCCGCTGGAGAAAGCGGTAAGCTGATGTTCTGTCTGGATCGGACGCAGTTACAAGAAAATCTCATCATGGAAATTGAGTTCTTCGATGGGGCGGCGGGCGGTTCCATGTTTGTTGATCTGGTGGACTCGAACGAGGAAGTGCTGCTTTCGAGTCAGGCCTATGAGAATGGGAACCTGATTGAGGGTAGCGAGGAAGTTATGGGTTCCCCTGGAAATCTATCCGGAAGCAGCCGGGATACAAATTCGAGGGGAAGGCGAGGTATTCTTGTTGGGCGGGACCCTATCGGTGCCGCGGGGTAGTGTCGTGGCAACCGGCGAAAAGGAAGAATCCGATTCCCGCGCGACGCGGGATGAATATGCTCCGAGTCCGGCGCTGCCAGGGGGCATTTCTGGTGGGATAAGCGGCGAACACGATGTGTCAGGGGTGGCGAAAGCAGAAGGCGCTTCTCCGGGGCTGAGCGCCAGGACTACCGATACAATCAGTCTCAAGCAATTTGTCATGTTAAGAATGGCTGACACTTCTTTCATCATCACACGGGATGCGCTGGTAGGCGCCGGAGGGCGGATGAATTCGCCCAATTTTATTCTGGAAGGCTCCTTTGCCCAGGGCATGGCCATTGGATTTTCTGCTGACAATATTTTCCGGATGAACGCCGGTTTCCAGCAGAACGAAGCCGAACAGCTTGAGTTCTGGAACGTGAGCGTCCTGCCGGCGCCCTTCCAGGGCCCGCTACGGCGCTTTAATCCTTCCCTGGGAGAAATCGCCAACTTTTCCTATGAACTTTCAACGGAAGCCCGGTCAGTAACGGTGCGGGTGTTAGACCAGGCTGGCCTAACGGTTCGCACCTTGGTCGCGCAACAGCGACAGAACCGGGGATTACATACCGTTGCTTGGAATGGAACGAATGCTGCCGGTAACTTAGTCCCGGATAACCGTAAATATACCTTCGCGCTCAACGCCACAAACAATGATGGCGCCGTTACCAGCTATGTGCCGGTAACTGTCAACGAGGTTCGCATAGAGGTAGTCACTAATATTCCTGTCATTAGGTCGGTTGCTGATCAACCGGAACCATTTGTTCCTGCTGATGGGTTGCTGACTATATCCTACGAAACAACGGCGCCAGCGGGCACAGTCAACTTGGATATGACCGTTGAGATTTTTGCCGACAGTTTGGCTGGGCCGCGCGTCTGGTGGAGGGACTTCAATAATCAGGCCGTCGGCAATAATAGTGTTGATTGGGATGGAACTGATGATTCCGGGCAAGCTGTCCCCGATGGTCTTTATGTCTATTCCGTCCGGCACCGCGCCGCGGTGCAGGACAGGGCCAATCCGCGCAGTGGCGCCATAACCTTGCGCAGGCTAAACACGCAGACGAGTGTCAGCGCTGATGGACTCCTGACGCTGCGCTATGCCGGGCAGACGGCGATCACTATTACTCCGGTTAGCCCGGGAGACGTCGGCGCGGCAATGTATGCCATTCGAACGGCCGAGCCGGGCCAGACATTGCAAAGCCTGATCTATCGGCTTGCGCCGGCCGGTACAAGCTTTACCCCGCCGGCGCTGATGGCCTTCGAATATCCCGCGGCGATTGTTGGCGATATTGGCAACAAATTACAGATCCGGCGGTTTAATAACACCTCTGGTGTTTGGGAGCCGGTTGCCGTTCAGATCGTTGATTCTGCTAACACTCAGATTGTGGCCGAAATCACCACGCTTTCGCTCTACGCCCTGTTTGCCGTGGAGCAGCCGCCGGCGCCGCCTGTGCTGGAGGCTATTGTCCGGCTTGAGCCGGAGGCGCTTAATGTCAATCCCGGCATTCTTACCGCCTTTGTCAGCTTGCCGGCCGGCTATCCGGCCAGCGGCATTACCTCCGCCACCTGTGACGGCGCGCTCTATGAGCGGATGATGCTCTCCACCGCAGGCGGATCCGCCTATGGCGGAAGTGATGATGGCACGGAAATGATTATAAAATTCCGCCGTCGGGATATTGAAGCGGCTCTGGCCGAGATTGGCGAAACCATTGATGTTTATTTCGTGATCGAGGGCGCCTGGCAATCAGAGACGGGCATCTCGTATTCCTTCGAGGGCGCCGACAGCATTATGAAGATTATTGGAGGAAATTGAGGCAAACGAACTTATTGGCCACAAAGATGCACAAGATTCACAAATATGATAAATCAACGCCTTTTTTTGTGCTTTTTGTGCATCTTTGTGGCAAAAAATTCCTGTGGTTTTTAGTTGCCAACCAATGATAAAAGGAGGAGCTCAAAAATGCATCCAAACCTGCGCTTGACACTTGCCCTTGGTTTGCTTAATCTATCATTGGTCGTTTGGGCCCAAGTGCCTTCGGTCACTGATTATCAAGGGCGGCTGACCGACCAAACCAGCGTACCGCTGAACAATGATCCAAACAATGCGGCCGATGGTCAGATTGACTTGATCTTCCGCATTTATGATGTGTTGACGGGCGGCAGTGCCATCTGGGGGCAAACGAATCAAGATGTGGCTGTGAATAATGGACTCTTTAGTATGTTATTGACTAATGTGAATACAGACACTTTTCCGGCAAGTAATGTGACCAACCGTTGGCTGGAAGTAGAGGTCATCACTAACGGGGTGGTCGCCAGTGTTCTGTCTCCACGCAAGGTAATTGTTTCTGTGCCTTATGCCTTCCGGGCCGGCGATGCCGCCACGCTCGGGGGATTTTCTAACAGTGCGTTCATGAATAAAACAATTGACGATTTCACGGTTGGCCGGCTGACGATCAGCAACGACCTGGTGGTCCGGACCAACCTGATAGTGGATGGTGTTTTCAGTGTGCGGACCGATCAGGTCTGGGTGAATGGCACGAACATTATCACGAACTGGCCGCATCGCAGCCTGGTTACAAACCTGAATGCTGACCTGCTGGATGGGTTGCAGGCTGAGGATTTTATCAGAAAACGGGTGGACGATTTCACGGTTGGCCGGCTGACGATCAGCAACGACCTGGTGGTTCGGACCAACCTGATAGTGGACGGCGTTTTCAGCGTGCGGACCGATCAGGTATGGGTGAATAGCACGAACATCATCGCGAACTGGCCGCATCGCAGCCTGGTTACAAATCTGAATGCCGACCTGCTGGATGGGTTGCAGGCTGAGGATTTTATCAGAAAACGGGTGGACGATTTCACGGTTGGCCGGCTGACGATCAGCAACGACCTGGTGGTTCGGACCAACCTGATAGTGGACGGTGTTTTCAGTGTGCGAACCGATCAGGTCTGGGTGAACGGCACGAACATCATCGCAAAATGGCTGTATACCAATCTCGTCGTAAATCTGAATGCCGACAAGCTGGATGGGTTCGATGCTAGCTACTTTGTGACCAACGAGACCGACCCGCAGGTGGACGACACACTGGCCAGCAACGCAGTTCCGCGCTGGAATGGCACTAATCTAATGAGCGGCAGTATTTATAATCTTACCAACGGCAACGTGGGCATTGGGACGACGAACCCAGCCGCAAGGTTGGATGTGAGGAGTGCTACCGACTGGTACTTGCTTGCCTTAGACGAAGGAACGAGCAGACATAGCTACCTGCGGGCTGGCAGTTCTAACAGCGGAGTCGTCATAATTGGTGACCAGCAGACCCAAAGAACCGTGATTCAACCATCCGGCGGCAACGTGGGCATTGGGACAAATGATCCGAAGTACAAATTACATGTTCATGGTAATGCTGCAATGATTGGGCAGCTAGATTTAATTCAGTCGGGGTACGATCCAGCTGCAGGCATCAACCGGGGAGTAGCTATTACCCATAGTGGTTCCCAGTTGAAATTCAGAATGGGCGGTGGCGGTGGCGCCGTGCCGATCAATTTTTCCATGTTTGACACTTCAGCCTTGTATATAGATCAGTATGGCAACGTGGGCATCGGCGGGATTACTAATCCTATGGCCCGGCTGGATGTGAATGGCCAAATCCAGATAAGGACCGGTGATCCGCAGCCCGGCCGAGTGCTCACTTCTTTGGATACGAACGGCTTGGCGAATTGGCAGCCACCGCAGGCCGTGGCCAACGTAAGCGGCTGGACTGATGACGGTCCGGTGGTGCGCTTGACCACCGCTGCGGACAACGTGGGTGTCGGGACCCTCTCGCCGTGGGATAGATTGCATATATCCACTGGCCCTTCTCGTTATTATGGCACGATTGGTGGTCTGACCATTAGTGATAGTGATATTGTCGCCCGGCTATGGGATTCCGCTGGGGGCAGCGATATTGGGACACTGGATTTATACAGCGGTCCATCGCGTAACATCAGGATTATTGCCAATGGGGATAGTTATTTCAACGCCGGCAAAGTGGGCGTCGGGACGCCGAGTCCAGGCGAAAAGCTGGATGTGAACGGGAACGCGTATGTGCGCGGCCGGATGGGGGTGGAGGCGGGGGTGTACGGCGATCCGGCATATTCATTGCACGTGGGGAGAAGCGCATTGATCCGGGAAGGCCTGGAGACTATGGGGAACGTAGGTCTCGGTGGCGGGATTGACGCGAGCCGCCGGTTGACCGTGTATGGGAATGAACAGGTGACCGGCGACTTGGGTGTGCAGGGCAACGTGGGCGTCGGAACCCCCTCGCCGGCCTACAAGCTGGATGTGAATGGACATGCCGCTGTCCGCGGCGTGCTTTATCTCGGATTGGGCGTGGGAGATTACAGGGTACAAACTGATACACCTGATTACTTTGGCAATCATCAACTACTGGCATTGAGGGCGTTCCCAACTCCTTCTTGGCCGGTGTGGTATCAAGACAGGACTGTGCTCGTGCCAGCTTATGCGGGATTTCGTATAACTGACCGCTCGAATACAATTATCAACTTTGATTTTCGTAATGATGGCCATTTGTGGGTCAGAACAAGTCCAGTCCTGTATAGCGACTCACGAATAAAACTGGATCAGAGAGAGCTTGATTACGGCTTGGAAAAGGTGATGGCCTTAAAACCAAAGCGATACAATTATGCTGAATGGGAACATGACAAGGAAACCGGTAAGATCATCATTCATCCGGAGAAAACGAGGAATGACATTGGATTAGTTGCTCAAGACATTCAGGAAATTATCCCCGAGGCTGTAGTCGTTTCTGAAGAGCCAGATCCACTTTTAGGAATTGCTTATCCTAAACTGATTCCGGTTCTGATCAAAGCCATCCAGGATCAGCAAAAACAGATTGAAAAAATGGAGGATAAGATTAAGCGGCTCGAAAAGAAAATAAATGATCGGGCAAAGTAGGAAAGTAGGTTTCCCATGTTCAAAATAATTATAGCAATGTTTTTTATATGTATTTTTATGTGCAACGCCATTGGGGCTTCAATTGCCGGTGGCGGCATGCATTCACTCGCCCTGAAGGATGATGGGACAGTCTGGGGCTGGGGCCATAATTATTATGGTGAACTGACAGGTTCAAATGTTGAGTTTCATACGCCGGTGCAGGCGAGTGGAATATCCGATGTGGTCTCGATCAGCGCCGGCTTCGTTCATACCCTGGTTTTGAAAAGCGATGGAACAGTATGGTCGTTTGGTAAAAATGATTATGGTCAACTTGGGGATGGAACAGATGAACAACGCAATATCCCCGTGCGGGTGGTCGGATTATCCGGGGTCAGAGCTATTGCTTCTCATGCCGCCGCAGATCATTCACTGGCCGTAAAGAATGACGGCACAGTCTGGACATGGGGGCAAAATTATTCTGGAGAGCTTGGCGATGGAACAACCACGCACAGAGCTATACCCGTACAAGTTATAGGGCTTTCCGAGGCGATCGCTGTTTCAGCGGGTGAAGATTATTCCCTGGCATTGAGACAGGATGGGACAGTTTGGGCATGGGGAGATAATAATGTGGGTCAACTGGGTGATGGCACGCGATTGGAAGATCGTCTTGCGCCGGTACAGGTCAGAGAACTGACAAATGTTATCTCAATCAGCGCCGGTACTACTTATTCCATGGCATTGAAGAGCGACGGGACGGTCTGGAGATGGGGACTAAAAGATGATTATTTAGATGATAATGACTATTATGATTTAATACCGGTGCAAAAAAGTGGTGTTTCCGGGGTGATAGCTATTGGGGGTGGAAATCATTTTTCTCTTGCGCTCACCAGTTACGGCAAAGTCTGGTTTTGGGGATTGATTGAGATGCATCCGGATCGTTACATCTGGTCAATAATGCCGGTTCTAGTTGATGGCATTTCAGGTGCCAAAGCCATTGCCGGTGGTGCTAATCACGCATTGTTTTTAAAGAATGACGGGACAGTGTGGGCTTTGGGCTATAACTACTTTGGTCAACTTGGGGATGGTACCACCCATGAAAGGGAGTATCCAGTACAAGTCCAAGGATTTTCCCTGACCGCTTCTTCGGTGCCGGCCTCAGTCATGGCCGCGGATTTTGATGAAGATGGACGGGCCGATCCATCAGCGGTAGATAGCTCTGGCCAATGGTTCTTCTGGCATTCCAGCCAGACTTATAGCCGGGAAGGACCGATTGGGCTGGGCATGACCGGCGCATATGCCGCCGGTGATGTGGATGGCGATGGCACCGGTGATATGGCTCTGGTTGATTCCTCCGGCATTTGGCACTTCTGGCTTTCATCCCGCGACTACGCCTACAGCGGCTCAGAAGCGTTTGGCGTGAGCGGCACTCCCGTCCTGGCCGATTTCGATGGCGACGGCAAAGCCGATCCCACCATCGTTGACTCATCCGGCACATGGACCGTCTGGCTCTCAGGGCGCGGCTATTCTTCCGCCTCGGGGCAATTTGCCGTTTCAGGCGCAACACCTGTCGCCGGAGATTTCGACGGCGACCACAAGGCCGATCCGGTGATGGTGGACGCTAATGGGAATTGGTACTTCTGGCTTTCGAGTTATTTCTATCAGTTGTATGGAAACCGCTCGTTCAACTTCGGGGTAACCCTGGCCGAGCTCGGGCAGGCCGGCAAGCCCGTCGCCGGCGATTTTGATGGGGATAGAAAGGCCGATCCCGCGATGATGGATTCCTCCGGCAACTGGTACTTCATGCTCTCCACCGCCTTCTACCTCCTCGACGGCCCCTGGTACCTGGTTTTGCCGTAACGCCAGACGACAGAAGCCGGACGCCGGAGGACAGACGGCGGAGCAGAAAAGCAAACGTCCAACGCCCAACATCGAACTCGCCGTCGCGTAGCGCTATGGCGGAGCGCGGCGCCCAACGTCGAATGAACGAGGATGGAAAGCGGAGGGCGGATGACGGACGGCGGAGGTCAGAACCGTATCAGACCGTGTCAAATCCGTATCAGGGCTCAAACATATCGGTCACTCGCTCTTTTGCATCTGTTGCTGCCGCTGAAGTCGGCGGGCGCGCTCTTCGGGAAAATACAATAAGCGGGTTTCCTCCGCCATAAGGTGGAACGGATACTCAATAACTCCGGCGGATACTTTAATCATGACGCCGCCGGAGGTTTTTTCCTGGAGCACTCCTTCGACCGGCGCGCGGCCATCCTTGAACCGGATGGCAATGCTGTTACCGGCTTGGGGCTGTTGCCGTTTGCATTTTTCCAGGATGCGTTCGTAGACAGGAACTTCGGGTAATTTGGTCGCGGTGGCGCTCTGCTCGGCCTCAGCGGGCTTGGTGGTTGCCTCCGGCTGCGGTGTTTCCGGCGCGCCGGGCGCCGCGGACGGTTGCGCCTGGGCTTCGGGCGTTTCGGTTGCTGCCGGCTCGGTAGCTGGCGCTGGCTCTGCGGCAGACTCGACTTCCGGCGCCGCGCCGGGCTGTGCTTCGGGCGATTCGGCTGGCGCCGGCGTTTCTTCCGGCCCGGGCAGCGCGGTCGCGGGCTTGGTTGAGCTTGTTTCGGGTTTAACATACACGCGGGCGCGCTCAAGCAGCGATTGGCCTGCGCGCACGATGGCGCCCTTGAGCGGGATAAACACGTTGCGGTCGTATTTAACTTTCTGGTAGGCGCCATAGCCCAGAAACGCCAGCAAACCGAGCGATATGACCGCTCGGAGCGAACCGCCCCAAGCTGTTCGTTGCCGGGGGCTGTAGACGAAGACTTGATCGGGCGGCGTCGCGCCTGACGGAGCGCTGGCCGGGCGCGTTGTCCTGATCGGCTTTAAGCGGATAGTAAGGCGGCGCTGGTCCTCGCCGGGTTCCGCTGCCGGGGCGGCCAACGACTTGCCGCAGAATGCGCAGTAGCGGGCTTGCGCTTGGACCGGTTTGCCGCAAGACAAACATATCCGGCCAGCCTCTGCCCGTGTATGGTCTTTTTTTGAATCGGCTGCCGGTGGTCGCGCCGCGGCTTGACCAGCGGGCGCAACCGGCGCCGGCTGGGAAGCTGCGGCGGCATGATGCCGCAGGAGCCGCTCCAGGCGGATAACTTCCGCCAGCACTTCATTCCAGGAAAGAAACCGCGCCGCGGGCTCTTTGGCCGTCATTTTCACAATCAAGCGGGTAATGCCCGTGGACAAGTCCGGATTGACCTTTTGCGGGTATTCCAAAGGCTCCTGCAACTGGCGCTGCATGACGATCTCGGGGGGGCTGTCGCCAAACGGCAGTGTACCGGTGACGATGTGGTAGAGCGAAGCGCCGAGCGCATAGATATCGGCGCGGCAATCAATAGTGGCGCTGCCCCGGATCTGCTCGGGAGCCATGTAATTCGGCGTGCCGGCAATGGCGAGCTTCTCGCCTTTTTCGCCGGGTCGGGGGGCAATGGTCTTGACGGCATGGGCTACGCCCAGGTCAGCGACCTTAATGGAGCCATCGCCATCCACCATGATGTTGTCCGGCTTGATATCGCGGTGCACGATCTTGGAAAGATCCCAGGCGTATTGAAGAGCCGCGGCCACGCTCTGGGCGATGATCAAGGCGTCTGATTCCGGAATCCGGCCTGACCGGCGGACCCAATCGCCGACCGAATAACCGGAGATGTATTCCATGACGAAGTAATAGCACTGGCTTTTTTTTGACTGGCCGAAATCATAGACTTGGACGATGTGCGGGTGCTTCAAATTGGCGGTCACCAGCGCCTCGGCCTTGAATAAGGCCATGTCCTCCGGCGTGTGGGCCAGCCGCTCTAAAAGCGTCTTAATGACCACCAGGCGATTGAGCGACACTTGCTCGGCTTTCCAGATCGAGGAAGTGGCGCCATGGCCCAGTTTGCTGAGGACCCGATATCCCTCAAGCACCGGCGGCGCTTCGCCGGAACGGTCATTATCTGGTATTTGCGCAGTCATAATTGCCGGCTTTAACTTAAAGAATGGGCTTGCTCAAATCAAGCTTAATCAACAATAGTAGCGTCCGCCATGAAGATCGAATGCCTGACCGTCGGGCCGATTCAAGCTAACTGTTATGTCATCTGGGGGCCGGAGCGCCGCGCCCTGGTAATTGATCCGGGCGCGGAAGCCGAAACTATCCAGCGGTGTCTGGCCGCGCACAGGCTGGAGGTAGCCTGCTATCTGCTGACCCACGGCCACATGGATCACATCGGCGCACTGGCCGAAATATCGGCAAAGCACCCGGCACCCTATGCCCTGCACGAGTTGGATCTCAAATGGGCCTTCGGTGCCGCGAACCAGATGCTGCCCTTCTATCCCAGAATTCGCTCCCCCGGCCTCGCCGCCCCGCGGAAACTGGTGGATGGTCAAACCTGGCTGGACGGCGCGCTCGCCTATAAGGTGCTCGGTACGCCCGGCCATACTCCGGGCAGCGTGTGCTTCCATTTCCCGGATGAGGGAGTGCTCTTGTCGGGCGATACGCTCTTTCAGGGCACGGTGGGCCGCACGGACCTGCCGGGCGGCGATGAGGGACTGCTGACGGAGTCCCTGCGCAAGCTGGCGCGCTTGCCGCCGGCGACGCGCATCCTTACCGGCCACGGACCGGAAACGAGTCTGGCCGATGAGTTGCGCAGTAATCCGTTTCTGGTTCTTTCTTAAAAAGTGTGATCCATGATTCATGTAGCCGCGGCGGTGACGCCGTGGCCGCCGAGAGAATCTCGCTCAACGGCCTTGCCAGACGAATCCACGCCCTCACGGGCGCGGATACAAACTCGGTAAATCCAGGAGAAAAGAAGCGTTCTTTTCAGGTAGCGCGCCTTTCACGCGCCCAGCAGGAGACGAAACAGGAGGAATTCCGCCAGCTTGAATACCCAGTCCAGCGCGTCCAGCCAGAGCAGCCCGAAAATAATAAAAATGCCGAACGGCTCCAGCCGCTGATAAGGCCGCGCCAACTCATCAGGCAGTAAGCCCATTACCACGCGCGAGCCATCCAAGGGCGGAATGGGAATCAGATTGAAGACTCCCAGGATCACGTTCGTAATGCAGAGATAAGCAAGGAATGTCGTCAATGGTTCCCCAACGAACCCGATTGCGCGGTATAACAGGGCGCTTAAAATCGCCAGCACAAAATTAGTCAGCGGCCCGGCGGCGCCCACCAGCATGATGCCCTGGCGCGGATTGCGGAAATACCAGGGATTGAAGGGCACCGGCTTGGCCCAGCCGAACAGGACCGGGCTGTGCATGAAAAACAGCATCGCCGGAAGGATAATTGAGCCGAAGGGGTCAATATGCGCGAGTGGATTGAGGGTTAACCGGCGCGCTTGGCGCGCGGTCGGGTCGCCCAGTTTCCAGGCAACGTAACCATGCGCCACTTCGTGCGGCACAATCGCCAGAAAGAGCGCCAGAAGTTGGATAATCAGTAGTTCGAGTTTCATAAAAGGTCGCCAGACAAAGTGTTACTATACTCTTTCGGCCGGCCGCGCGCTACTCAAACTTTTTTGCCTTGTCGTTTGCGCCTCAGCGGTTCATGCTAACACCCTTATAGCAATCCGCATTTATCGGAAATAATTCGGGGGCCTTTACGCTATGCTTGCAACAGTTGTGCGCTTGCTGATTCTAACGCTGGCGGTCTGGGTCGCCGCCCATCTGGTGCCGGGCATTACTTATGATCACTGGTCGAACTTGCTGATCGCGGCCCTGGTGCTCGGCATTCTCAATACGTTCGTCAAGCCGATCCTGATGTTGATTTCCCTGCCGCTGATCATCTTCTCCTTTGGCCTGTTTCTGGTGTTGATTAACGCCCTGCTGTTAGAAGCTACGGCCTGGCTTGTGCCGGGACTGCATATCGCTTCATTATGGTCGGCGCTGGGCGGCAGTCTGGTGGTCAGTATTGTCAGCCTTTTTTTCGGCTACTCCCGGGTCAGGCGCGAAGAATAAGCGCGGCAAGTGATGGCTTTGCGCGCTTGACTTTTTTGCCGTTCCTGTTGATATAACTTCCTTAGCCGCGCACACCCGCGACGTGCGGTCAAGTTATAGATGGGGGATTAGCTCAGTTGGCTAGAGCGGGCCGAATCCCCCGCTACGCGGTGGTTCGGCCAGGTCGAGAGTTCCCCGCCACAGGCGGGTCCACCTGGCGGAAACTCCCTTATCTTCAACCCGGCGATATGGCGACACCAACTTATTTCGTTTATATCCTCCAGAGCCTCTCTTCCGGCCAATATTATATCGGGTCAACAGATCATCTCGTCCGGCGATTCCGCCAACATCAAACTGGAATCAGCTTGGCGACACGTGGTCGTGGCCCTTGGTGGCTCCCATATTATGAAATTTACCACACCCGTGCTGAAGCTGTCCGGCGCGAACGGGAATTGAAGGGGAAAAAGAATGCCAACAGCATTCATCGCATTATCCAGCAGGCTACCGGCCTGCGGCAATGATAGGAAGGCGGACGCAGTTGGACGCTTGACTTTTTTACCGTTCCTGTTGATATGTCTCTCCTGACTGCGCCGCCCGCGGCGCGCGATCAGGCTATAGATGGGGGATTAGCTCAGTTGGCTAGAGCGCCTGAATGGCATTCAGGAGGTCGAGGGTTCAACTCCCTTATCCTCCACCCCTTGGGCAGAGCGGGCCGAAGCACCAGCTTGGCTGGGATTCGGCCAGGTCGAGGGTTCGACTCCCTTATCCTCCACCAGTTTTCGCTCCAATGGCGCTATGCCTGACGCCGATATTCCCGCGTAGCTGAGTCAGGCGAAACGAAGCCGCACGCAGGAGCCTTTGGCAAACCCGGACTTCCCGCCTTTCCTGATTCGCCATAATTCCAGGCGGCCGAACATAT